>JAEZRB010000337.1 GCA_023412975.1 Bacteroidota bacterium
TTTCTAAATAGTATTCATGTTTTATCCCTTTCCCTTCGGGGCCATACGCTGCTGAATTACACCTTCCCGCAGGAGTTCCACCCATTGCTTTAATCTCTTGTTCTGATTTTGTATAGTAAACAATATCTTTTGTAGAAAGTACCTGCCCTTGAGCATTTACTGTATGAATGCGTTTTACATACTCCAATCCATCTAAATCTACACCATCAATAGGTCTATTGCTTGCAAACTGATAAGGCGTTAATTCCGGATATTTTTTTGTAATGGGATCAACGCTTAAAAACCTCACAGCCCTTGGATCATAAATTCTAAATCCATAGTCCTGCTGATTCCCTTCTCCTTTTACCTCGTTATCATTCTCTTTTCCATTGAACCCATAACGATAAAGATTTCCCGCATTATACTTTCTTCCAGGCATCACCATCCCGCCCGGATAGTGATCATTCTGTGAAAGAACTTCTGTAATATAATGATCTATGCCTCCACTCCCATCATTGTGAGATATCCTCCTTGTGGGCGTCTATGATCCCTGAATTATTCCAACTCAGATAGCCGGTTTCTATGCTGTGACTGCTATTTGCAGTCAGCCGGTTTAAGAGATCGTATCCGTAACGCCAGCCAATGGGGCTTTAAGAACTGTTACCCGAATTTAAAAACGAAACAGAGGCCTAAAAAAGCCCCTGTAGCTCAATTTATTGATCACACTATCTAAAATCCTGCTAATTTTGTACGCTATCATTAATAGGTTTTAATAGTTTTTTTTCCATCTTTATAAAAAGTCCATTTACCCATTCGTTTGGGAATATAATACTTTCTTGTAAAATAACTTGAACCGTTATCATTTCTTGATTCGATACTAACATCTTTAGTCGTTGTATCGCATCTATATAAACCTTCTTCCAGAATTTTATTATCTACCTTCCTCACACACTTAACATATAAGTCATCGCAGCCATTCTTGGGCGAAATAAACAAATTTTTCCCCCCTTCAATCCTTTTAGTAACGGATTTTGAGCAATTGTATAATTTTATGTAAGCATCATAGTCTGGTAGATATATATATTTAACATCAGCATCCCTAAATGAGATTAATAAAAATGTCAGTATCGATCCTAATAGTAATGTTTTCATACCTAATTATTTATTTTTATCTTCACTCCATTGTTTGCAAACCCTAGCCCCCTCGTAGCTTTGGTTGTTACATTAACATTTTTAACACCTGCTTTCTCCAAAAGTTCCTTTATTTGTTGACCTTGATATTTCACACCTCTTTCAAAAGCGGCAAATTCTTTATCACTAGCATTTTCTGTATTCAACGTTAAGTCTACAGTTCCGTTTTCATAACCTCCATCAGTTTTAATGCTTTCCAACAAATCTTTAAATCCTTGATCAACAGCATTCATGTCCACAGTACCGTTTTTTATCGTACCAATCATATCTGTTCTACCTACAGCAGTTAAAGCATACTTTCCATTAAAGGACCTTTCTTGAGTTTCCCTATATTCATGAGTCAGCGGATTATATCCTTCTGATTCTATTTTGGCTCCTCCTTTCTGATCACTTAAGGTATAAATCATTAAATCTGGAGAAACATTGGATCTTCTTGATTTAGCTTTATTGAATAAAATATGCTCTTCAGGAGATAAACTGTTTCTGTCAGGAACATGTTCCTTAAAAGTTCCATCGGTATACAAATGCCTAACGTGCACATCACTATATGTTAATGGCCGACCGTTAGCAGTAATAAAATTTAACTCGACCACCTTTTTGGTATCTCTTCTACGTATTGCTTTTATTGTTGTTTTTGTATGTTCATTTGATTTATTATACCAATAAGTAACGACATACTTTTCTAATCCATCCAAATCTATACTTCTAATTAAATCGCCCTCTGCATACGAATAAGGGCTATTCCATGGGAACGACGTGGCTAAAGGATCCGTAGATTTAAATCTTACTAATCTTGGATCGTATATCCTAAATCCATAATCATACTGTACCGGGCTGTCGGTATCCCTTTCTTTTCCGTTAAACCCATAACGATAAAGATTTCCAGCACCATACTTTCTTCCTGGCATTAGCATCCCGCCCGGATAGTGATGCTATCTTTCAAAATCCGGCAGATTCTGCATAATCAAAGAACTTCAATACGCCAATATATACCATATCCTTCATCTTTTTGACATCGCTGGCTTGCATACCGCCGTATTTGGCCTTCCAATTATAAAACGGCTGTTCGCTGATTCCGAGATCCCGAAAAATCTCCTTGACTGGATAACAACCCCGTCGAACGAAGTATAAGACCTATCGCCATCGGCAGAAAAAATTATTTATTTGCCGGCAGTCAGCGTGGCGCTGAACGCCTGGCTATGATCTACAGCTTGATCGGTACCTGTATCAGCAATAACATCAACCCCTACGATTGGCTCAAGGATGTGATCGGAAGAATTAATGAACATCCCGTCAACAAGATCAGCGAACTGCTTCCGCATCGGTGGCAGCCAGTCGCGGACTAATAAATATTTGAAATCAAAAAAACAAGACGGGACAAGTCGGGGGTTTACGGATTTGCTAATTCTAACAATACGTGATAGAGAGTCTTTGGGAATTAACTTAAATAGTTGGGCGAAAATCGGCTGTCCGCTAAAAAAAGTACTTTTGTTCATTGGTTGGTTTTTTGTGTGGTAACTCAAAACTACCAATTTAGGGAGGTCAAACGACCTCCTTTTTTATAACTCATACTTTTACCGGACAACAATAGTCGCAGACTCACCACAACAATCCTAAAATTTAAATTTTTTACTTTTGGTCGGGAAGACTACGAAGAACTGGTTCTGTAAGGATCAGCCCTCCTGGGCTGCACGATCCTATTTATATAATGCTTATAACAACCTGAAGTCCTTCTATATCTTCCGTTGTACAAGTTAGCCAGTACCCTTTATCAAGATAATCGAGTTCTTTTTTTGTAATTGGACTTGTAAGTTTATGTGATTTATAAAATTTTGAATCCATTATAAATGCCTCATGCCCTCTTTCATCAGATAGCTTAAATATCCATTTTTCCCTGGCTGTAAAGTTTGTATCAATTACTCTTAATCGCATTCTTGTTATCTAGTTACTCGTTTCACATTTTTAATATTTGGGATAAAATACTGCTTCCCTCCACCAAACCACGGAAACTGCATAGCAGATCTTCCTTTGTATATCGTAGTTCCTGCAGGTATTTCCCAATAAGATATTTTATTCATTTGATTCCATTTTGGCCTAATAGCATATCGCATTCTATCGAAGAAACTGCTGCTCGACTGCGAATTTAGCATAAATCTTCCTTTAGCGAAGGCATTAACATTATCATAATAGCGACTCAATACTAATGGCTCCTTTAAAATTTCTTCTGTATATCTTCCAAAGCGGAAAGTTTTCGCTACATCATCCGAAAGCAAACCTAAGCTGCGACCTCCTCTTGGGATAAACTTAGGTAATGGAAGGAATATTGCTTCAGGATATACAGCATCAATAGCAGTTGGGGGAACTCCTAAGCCCAACATTTTCCTTGCTTCATTAAAAAAGAAATTATCAGTTGGCTTGTCCCAAACCGTAACAGTTATATCAAAATCTTTTGAACGGCTGGTGCTATTTGAGGCATAGTTTCCAAAACTAAAGGTCAGCCCTCCGACCTGTTTAATGTTAATATGATAATTATAAAGTGGAGTATTATCTTTTCCTTGCGGATAGGATACTGGTACTTTTTCATTTGAAAATATATCAATTGACCCTGACTTATTTTTTGCATCACTAGAGTACCAATACTGATAATTCCCCTTCGTAATAATGTCACTTTCTTTAGTTCCTGCCTTTGGAGTGCCGTCTTTATTATATCCGGCCCATGTATAACCAGTAGTTTGTCCCTCTTTATCTTTTGTAGGCGCCCATTCTAGTCCCTCCAGTTCAACGCCATCTATAAGGCGATTTTCAGCAAAAGCATATGGACTATTGTGGGGATAGTCTGCCGAGAGAGGATCAACACTAAAGAATCTATTCAATCTGGGGTCCTCAACCCTATATTCAAACGCAATTGCGCCTCCCCAAAACTCTTTATCAATTTCTTGATTTTGGAAGCTGTAGCGATATGAAGATAAGATTAATGATCTGCCCGGCATCACCATACCGCCCGGATAGTGATGCTATCTTTCAAAATCCGGCAGATTCTGCATTATCAAAGATCTTCAATACGCCAATATATACTAAATAAGCAGTTTTGATAAATGTTTCTTCATGATTATATAATCTAAAAATGCAAACTATGACAGTAAAATCCAGTTCTAAAGTATGTGGTTAATCAAGTTTTCTGAATGATTCATTGAAACCAGTCAGCCGTAAGGGGGATTTCAAGTTCGATTTTTGTATCACGAGGTATACCCGCTGGTGCCCGAAACCGATTGTGTTGCGAAGTGGAGGTTCACAGCGACCCGGACAAAAGATTTTGAGTATTCCCTCTTGTTCAACCCTGATGAAATTGAACTGAGTTCGCTGAAAGTGAGGTATCAGCATATTCGTTCATCGATCGATTTTTTAAACGATTTAGCGGCATTAGCAGGGGGAATGATCGGTATGTATGAACGCGGCTGTAATGAAGAATGGGTATATCCATCTCTGCATGTATTACTACAGTGTTCCTTACCGGTTTATTGGACGCAAGGTGAAGGTGATTTATTCCAATACCCAGGTATTAGTTTTTTACAACAGGGAGCGCATCACCTATCATAGGTACAGTTCAAAGCAGTTCAGTCATTCTACTATTCGTGAACACCTGGTTTCTACTCATCAGTTCGTCAGTGACTGGAACCCTGATAAATTTATCGGTTGGGCTGCATCCATATCTCCCGTGGTCAAAGAATATATCACCCGAGTACTGCAGGCAGCTACATATCCGGAGCAGGCTTATCGTAGGCGTGTAGGCATCTTAAGCTTCGAGAAGAAGGTAGGCCGCGAGCGCTTTATTAATGCCGTTGAACGTGCTACTTATTACGGTGCCTTTAATTATACCATGATCAAAAAGATCCTTCACTGCGGATTGGACAACGTCGCCTTCGGCGATGATGCAGCCTCTGGTACTCTTCCGGCACATGATAATATCCGGGGGCCACAGGCTTATTGATTTTTTATACTTTCTTCTCAAGAAGTTTTAATATTTTTCTTGCACGTTGCTTTATAATTTTTTCTTCCTTCATCCTTATCAATAATTGAAGTAAAATATCATTAAGGCGATTTCTTTGTTCTGCTGTCATACCGTATTCAGATTCCCAAACTGACCCAGATCCTCCCCATAATTCTGCACTATTGATTTGTTCAATAAACAGTGGAGTTTTCTTGCTCTCAATCAAATCAATTAGCCCTTGTAAATAATTCATCTGCTCAAAGTATGAGCCGCTATCTATACTACCCAAAAATTTAATTAAATCTTGGATAGACCATTTAATCTTTTCTATATCGCACATATTTTTAAAAATTTGTACCCCTAAAGGATTTAAGAAGCACCTTGCTTTCTGCTTGTTTGATGATGAGTTCAGGAGCAAACCTGCCTATATTACCATGTAAAGGCAATGCCATTCTAAAAGAATTAATTTCAGACAACTTAACTGTTCCCTTTACCATAAACGACCCTGAGTTCCATCTAGGCAAACCGGCAAGGTTCCTATAAAATCCTCCATAAAGACGTGGGTTAATAAATGTCCAGGACTCACCGTAGACTCTAGAACTACCACCAAAAACCCTATAAACAGGTATTTCAAGTTCGCCAATTCTTGTTCCGAGTTTTCCTAATAAGTTTAACCCCTTGGGCAGAGGCAATAATAAGGATTCAGGATAAACAGGAATCAAAGCGCCACTTGTTGGTCCATCTGCATATCCTAAGCTATACCTAAACGAATTGAAGAATCTTTTGGGATTATTGTAAACTTCAGGAGATACACCCATATTGTTGTTATAGGTAGTAGCACCTGTCTTAGCTGAACCATTTTCATTCCATAACTCTGCGTCAACCGTCACTTCCTTTCTATAGGTGCCAAACAAAGAACTAACGGTTGTCCAATTATCCTTGTAATTGATAGTAACATTAAACTTATTTTGAGTCGTCGGGCTTGGTGATTCATTGTGCTTCTGATATTCCTTACTACCAGCACTCATAAAATCAACACTTCCGCTACGTGTTGCCTGGTCACTGGTATACCAAGCATTGTATCCTTTCGCCTTATTGTAAACGATCCCCCCAGAAGCAGTACCTTCAACAGGGCTACCATCCCTATTATAGCCAGACCATGTGTACCCGGTCACAGACCCTTGTTTATCCTTTGTCGGTTTCCACTCAAGCCCCTCCAATTCTACACCATCTATTAATCTATTCTCCCCAAACGCATAAGGGCTGTTATATGAATATTGTGAAGCTAATGGGTCAACACTAAAGAACCTTACCAGCCTTGGGTCTTCAACTCTATATTCAAATGCTATTGCGCCGCCCCAAAGTTCATTGTCTGTTTCCTGATTCTGGAATCCATACCTGTATTGACTTCCACTACTATATTTCCTTCCTGGCATTAGCATCCCGCCCGGATAGTAATCATTCTGAGAAAGAACTTCTGCAATATAATGATCTATCCCACCATTTCCGTCATCAACTCCCGTTTTCTTGTCCGATATAACTGACAACACATTTCCTAAATGGTTGCTCAATTCATAATTTCTGATCCCGGTAATGCCATTATCCAGGGGATCATTTGTTCCGGTATATGTTTCATTGCCCAAAGGCTGGCCGGTTGCAATGTTGAAATTTGGATTTATCATCCCAATCCGGCTACTACCATACAAATGCTGCTCCTGCCAACTGAACTTTTCGGCATCTTTCTTATAGATTCCCATTACATTGCCCTGCGCATCCCTCACGTAGTAGGTATTGGTTAAGGCCTCCCCTACTTGTACTCCCTTACCAATCCGGTTGCCGCCGGCGTCATACGAGTAACCGATCGTTGTATTGGAACCGCCAGGCACGTTTTTAACGATAGTATTTATCTTCCCATAAACCGTCCAATCGATTTTATCAATATGTTCGGTATTGTCTTTCACCAGGTTTCCAATTCGGTCGTACTGGTAATTGTCGGAACTCTGCGCCAAACTGTTGTCAGAAACGATCTGCGAACGAAACAAAGAAGTCTGCGTTTTTAAATCAGCTTCATATGCATTTCCCCTTACCTCATCACCCACATACCGCAGCCTGTTGCTGATCAGCCTTCCACTGCTGTTCCTCTCATACTGATAGGTCAGGTCGTCCATACCCAGCCCACTGGATCCCGGATCGCCATTGCGCAGGTACGTTTTGATATTTCCATTAGCATCATAGCTCACCAGCTCCTTGTAGGCGTCTATGATCCCCGAATTGTTCCAGTTCGAAGTACCGGTACCTATATTGTGACGGTTAGTGGCAGTTAGCCTGTTTAGTTGATCATATCGGTAGCTGTATCCGATGGTCGAACCATTCCCCAGCTTGTTCATGGCATACGTAGTATGGCTGATATTTCCGTTATACAGCGATTTCCCACTTGCACCGGCTATATTATCCGCCGGGGGCAGGTATTGCAGGCCAAAAGCATTGGCGCCCGCGCCGCCAACGGGCGTGTAGTCCTTATAGCCGTTGGCATCGTCATGATAATATCCCAGGCTGAAGCCGTATACATCCCTGGCTGTTTCTCCAAATACCGTAAGAGGCTTGCCGTCCTTGCTCATATCTTTATCCGGGTCAAGCACATGACCATTCACGCCTTTCAACCAGCCCTGCAGTGTGTAGGCGTAGTCCACGCCCTGCACTTTATTTTTACCCAACTCCATCCGTGCCAGCGGCCCATGCAGGTAATAACGATAGGTTGCTTCTGTGATCCATAGGTTAGGGTCCGCGTAATCGATGCGGCTGCTCAATGCCTTGATCAGCCTGTTATCAGCATCATATAAATATTGATAATAGAATTGATCCCATTTACCATCCTGGTATAATACCTTGTTAACCTTGCCGCTCACAAGATCATATTTATATTTTATGTGCTTGAGACCCGTACTGCCTGTGATATATTGAGACTCCGCCGTAGTCAATTCTTTATTTTCCTGCACTAACTCCGCTACATTTCCCATAATATCATAACTGTAATAGGACGCGGCCGCCCGGTCCAAAATGTCATCGGACAACGGAACGATAGCTGTGGCGGTAACCCGCTTCCGTAAATTATGTTGTAGCCCTGCCAGGGAAGGGGGCGCCCAGTCCGGGGCTTCATCGTAAAAGGTATAAGTAACCTGCCTGTTCCGACTGGAATTATACCAGACTTCGAGATTTTCGGGTGTACGTGCTGTTTCCTCTGTCATTCCACCGGGGACCGAAGATGACGTATAATCGTATCGCTCACCTACTTCTATAATCCGACCGAGTTCATCATATTTAGTATAACTATGGACAATATCATCAGAACCGTTTTCCTCCGGATCTCTTTGTTTGGCATTCTGAGACACAGCCAGTCTTCCGAGGCGATCGTACCAAAATTCTGACATTCCCCCGTCGGGAGAAGATTGCTTAACTACCTGGTTCAGGCTGTTGTATTCATAAGTGGTTGCCAGTAGGTGATCCGGCACAATAAAGGGCCCGGTATATTCTACAATGGAAAAGTCATTTACCGGGGAAGTATTCGTTTGCCATTGACTGCCGGGTGCGAGGGCAAAATCAAGGTTATTGCAGCTTATGTCCTTTATAGTTCCATTGTGCCGCTGGCTCATAGGCCAGTACCCGGTCAGCCCTACCTCATTGGGCAGCACTGCTTTGTCATAATTGTCGCTGATCTGCTGGGCCGAGCGAACATTATTCCATATACGCACTTCATCCAGGCTTCCCTGGAAATCCCACGTACCATAAGATTTGCCAAAATTATAACTCGGGTAAATGTGTTCACGGGTCGAAGTGAGGCCCGCTTTCACAAACTGACCGTTAATGTAAAGTTTTGGCACTTTGTTTTCATACGCGACCGCGACGTGCGTCCAGTCATCGACCACACCCGTCCAAACCAACAAGGCGGGCATGTAGTTACCACTGTGTTCGTAAACACTTACACCGTTAGTACCTACCGAGATGCCCATACCCGCGTCATCGATCCCGTACTGCTGGCCCCACGTGGGATAAATGGCATAATGCTGGCCTAATAACCCCGCATAGCCGCTGATGGATTGGGCATCTATTTCATGGGTTGTTGTCGGCTTTACCCATAGTTCAACAGTAAAGTTGTTTGAAACGGAAGTAATTGTATTATCGGCTGCTACGGGGTCACTGGTAATCTCTAATGACCCGTCATTGGGCACTTCTGCTATGCTTTCGGTGTCTATAGCCCCTGGAATTCCGCAAAAAAGTCCAACATTGAACCTGCCCCAAAACTGCCGTGGATTTCCTCCATTCGCCAGGGAGCCTACAGGAGAAAGGCAGGGATTTTGATAATTCGCCATCACTTCACCTGGCAACGCAGTACGGTTATATATCCGGAAATGCCTCAGGGACCCGGTTTCCTGGCCGGGGAGTGTGTACCCAGGACCCGATGTTGCAATTTCCCATTCAAATGGATAGACCGGCAATTTCCCAGTGAGGTTAGTCAGTCTGATTCCATCAAGGTACAGTTCAAGTTGCCCATCTATAAGATCGGTTGACGACTGTACCAACAAATGGGTCCATATCTGTAGCGGCGGCATCGCTGAAAGATCAGCTACTGCGGCGTTGGACAAAACAATTTCTGTATTATTGTCAGGATCACCGGGGTTTAGCTTATAGATCTCAACCCAAAGCTTTTTATCATGTATAGCTGCCTGGTAAAAATATTTCTTATCGGGTGTAATGATCCTGACCTGCCTGGTAGCATTTCCCGAATTACTGTTCAACCAAACTTCAATGGCTTTGGTTTTGTCCGTAGTCGACGACAATCCATTACTGAATTCGGTGAAAGTAGCGATATGATCCTCGGAATCATGTACGCCTGCTTCGGTACATGTCGAAATATCCATATCCTTAAATGCTATCACCTGATCTATCTGTTCATCAGTCAGCAAGGCTACGCCTTCAGGAGGAACAGTTTTAACCAGGTTGCCCGCCTGGTCATAATAGTATAGGGTATAATGATATTCATATTGATCACCTTCGAATTTTGCAATAGCCTGGGTGGAAAGACATTTTGAAACTAGTTCATTCCGAAACCTCTTTCTTTCCATATCAATATAATACTCGTACGACAGCCCTGCCCGTTCAAATACGCCGCTCATGATGCCAGCCACACATGCAAAATTATCTTCCTGGAAATGAGGAGATCCCGGTTTATTGAATAATAACGCCGACGAGTTCTGATCACAGCGGTTTTGAAATGCGAGATACTCGTCATAAAGCAGGGAATAACCCAACCTGTGATTAAGGAAGTTAGTAAGTAAAACCCTGTGTAATTTGGTGCCCACAGCAACCTGTGGATATTCAACTTCGAAATCCGCTTCCAAAGCGGATACAGTGGCGCATCCTGTCCAAACAGCCGAGCCGACCGGCGCAGTAAATGCAACAGGAAGTATTACCGGTTCTTTCAATAAACGGCAACCGCTGGTACAACGGTTTAACAGATCTTCCAGATCCTGTTCGCTAAGCGTGTAGTCTTCTTCCAGTTGAGACTTCAGCCATACATGAAACTCAGACACTGTTCCCTGTCCAAAAAGGTTTCGAAGTGTTGTGACACGGCCACAAATATCTGCATTAATCTCGCCTGAATTTGAGTTCACCATCACCGGCTGTTTATCATAAGGGAATGGCTGATCAAGCAAGTCCGGCCCAAACCCTTTGTTCATCAAAGTAGTGCCGATGATGGCGGTAAATACCTGCTTAAAATTATTATAACCATTTGATGCTGTTATGTCGGTGCTGAACACGGGGTCGCCGGGTTTCAATCCCGGATCACCCGCTTTTGGTAAAGTGCTTACAATACGGATCTTGTCCAGAGGTGCAATATCAATGAATTTCATGGATACCATCTCCAGGTTGTTAAGTAGTGTACTGACCAGTGAATTAAGGGTCACAAGTTCGCCTTCTGAATCATAGATACTTGCTAAATCGGCAAACCTTTGTGTAACGCCATTTTGCAGATCGGCTTCATTTTCCTCCTGTACAAAAGAGATCATTCTTTGTTTCCAGCTATTTTTTAAGGCTGCGAGATTCGCGTTTGCCTCATTGCGGAGTTGTGTCTCAGCCTCAATGTCAGTTATTGGTAGCCCATTCGTGGATCGGCAATCTAAATAACCTTGAATATTCACATAATCATCCCAAACACGGATTTTATATTTATAACTATCATATCTTGGATCAGATGGGCAGGAAGATGTAGGGTTACCCGGGCAAAAGCCAAGCGTCCCACTCAAACCGCTCGTAGTAAATAGAACTGTAAGGTCAGTTAGGCTGGTTGCCGCTCTTATCTGAGCAACCGTATTATCATAAATTTCACACCCAAACCCATTTAACGCTTCATTATCGTAGCCTGCAATAGAAACCTGATGAGTACCGGCTTCAATAAAGACCGGAAAAATATGCCAATAGTTATATGTTACATCGCTAGTAGTACTTACAATAGTATTTCCATCGATTGAAAGCCGGACATAATTATCACCGGAAACGCCGAAGTAATACGTTTTCGATACCGGAAATGATACGTTTCTATCAACCTGGATCCATTGATCTTCTTCAAGTCCTGAATTGCATGGCCAAATAGATGTTCGGTTTAAAGGACCGCGTGTGCTATTTCCACATGTTGCTTTCCAAAAAGAATTCGTAAGTATAGCCCCATCAGGCGTGCCTGATCCGTCACTGTTATAGCCAGGTTGATAAATAACAGTACCCATGTTGCCATAAACAGTTGATTGGTCTCCTGTACATATTTGGGTACATGTATTTATACCACAAATGACAGGGGTAGCTGAATAATGAGTTACATTATCAAAATAGGTATAACAATTGGTTTGCAAATTCTGCCCATAACGCCAGCTAGTAATTCCTAAGAGCACTCTATCCTCACCTGGATTTAGTGTCATTTGAATTGTAGTTGGAGGTGTGGATTGCAGAATACTTCCACACGGGTCATCCTCTTTGATGACTAGAAAAGTTTCCTCCATTGTGACATTTATGACAACAGGTGCTGTTACTGGACCGGCTGTATGTACATAATAGATAGCATGTGAATATTCTGCATAATCCATCGAGCCCGAATGAGTGGAATTATCCTCGATCAAGATTGGTTCAGTGTGAAAATCTGAAGCGACAGGACAGGTGTTATTGGTAGATCCACTATTGACCTCACAATCACCAGATAGTCTATCGCTTCCAATATAGCAATTCGAACACTCAGGAACTAAAGCCGTTTTTATCAATTCCATATACTTGCTCTTTAATTGCAAGTAATAATTGCGGTATAATTCCCACTCACGTGTTAAGGAGCGACAGCCTTCGGCAGGTGCAGGAGCCGTCCATGAGTTGGATACTTCGGTTGGGGTTGGATTTAGGGTAAGGGGCCTGTTATACAGCATCCAATCTATTAGCTGAAGTATATTCTTTTTGGTCATGTAATTGCCATTTACATCCTTTGCCGTCATCTTTAAAACTTCGGAAAGGTTTTCCAGATCACTCTGCATAGCCGTTTTATAAATGCCGGTGCCGCGACCTCCGTTAAAAAACGGGTCGGCCATTAATAATGAATTGAGTTGGCCGAAATATCCCCTCTCAACGGCCTGTTGTCCCGAGGATATGTTTTCCCTTAGCATGGCGTCGAACCTGTAACTTTCTTCGTTAATGTACTGCGGTGCGGGCTGATTGGGAATCACCTGGTCCTTACACCATTCATAACTACAATATTCGGGGTGCAGTTTTACAAATTCATCGGCCCATTCGGGGTGCTTAAATTATTCCTCAATAAATGTAGATACCGATATATAAACCGGTTGGCCGTTGACCGTCTCTTTTATATGGACAATATTCCCGCTTTCATCCTCGAAGCTCAGGTTATCAATGGCCGAAATCCCGGAATTATAAAGCAGCAGCACATTTGTTCCGTCATCGAATAAAGTGTAGGGAGCGCTTTCCCCGACATATAAAGCATATTGCCCGCCCGGCCGCACATCATATTTCATCAACTCGAGCTTCTGATCACAAGGGGAAGCGGGCAAACAGTCCGCGGCAATACTTGCACAGTTTTGGCTTAGCTCCGTATACTTTGCCTGGATCCAGTTCAGTATTGTAGTTTTAAATGGCTCCTCGTTAATATCAAACTGATTAGCAAACTGGCTGTACTTTTCCGATTGGAGCTTGAGTAGCAGCGCCCACATATTTGTTTCGAACTCATGCGCGGTACCGAGCTTTTCCTGGCAAGTACTACACTCACTGTAACAGTCGCTGAGATCAGCCTGCAGACGTTCCTCGTTGAAGAAATCCTTCAATTGCTTTAAGGCCTTATTTCTGGTGATATATTCATTCACCTGGGTATTGACTATATCATTACTCAACATAAGGGTGTATGCAACGGTATATTCACCTCTTTTTTCGAGCTGCACTTCCAATACGTCCATGAATTCTGCAGCAGGCGTATGACAAACAATATCGTTACCAGTGAAGGGAATACTTGACTTTGAATCGATGACCTCTCCGCAATCGTTTTTAACCGTCACCAGTACTTCATAATAACAATTGATACAAAAGGCCTGGTCGGTTGCGCGGTCTGTGAATGGCCCCAAAGCAGAGGGATTTACGCTATAGGTGATCTTAAATAGTCCCGGGTGAGCTACAAGAAATGTCGCTGTTGCCTTTTTGTAGTAATTTCCTGCGCTTATTTCGAAATCGCCAGATCCAATCAGTACCTGGTTCATACTCTTCTTAGCAAGCGACGCTTCAGCAGAAGCCAGTTCATCCAGGCTTGATGGACTCCCGCCTGCAAGCGCTGTAGCAATAGTTCTGCCTTTAGCGTCAACATAACTTATACTTGCCTGCCCGTTAGCATCTATTACCATATTTTTTAGGTAGTGTGATGCGTTGCCCACTTCCATACCGAATAATCGATAAAGCTCCCGGGGCATAGGTTTCCCATAGAAGTAGTTTGTCTCATGTTCCGCCACTCCAATCTGGAAAACCTTTCCGACCCCTCCCTGTCGACGGATCCTGCCCGTATTATCAGGCATATACTCCGTAAGTGAAAAAGGATACCCATCTGCATCAGGTACATACTTTGAAAAATAAAAATTACTATTGCTTATAAATGGATTTTGTGGTGAGTAATATTTTGCCGCACCATCACCGCTTAGTTTAGAAGCCATGATGTTGCACAAAGGATCATTTCCGGAAGTTATATCTATATGACTATAAGGTTGTTCTGTCAGATTTTTACTTAATCCAATATAGTATTGCAATTTATTATTATCGAGAGGTGCAGGAAGTATGTTCAAAGCAGGTCTACCCATTTCATCATAGATAGTTTCAGCCGCCACTGTCTTATCATCACTGCTACTTAGTGTTACCACCTGTCTGCTGCGTAATGTTCCATCAAAATAGGAGATAACGTCTTTTCTCTTCCCTTCTTCAGCAAAGCTGCCTGTGTATTGCCAATTCAGGTTAGGTTGGTGACCCTCGTCAATCTCGGAAAATGCAAGGGTTGGACCGTCGCGAAATATCCAGTTCGTCGTTAATCTCAGGTTCGTATTAAGTTGATAAGCCACTCCCCTTACCCGCACCAACACAAAACCATCGGTGTAAGGTATTTCCATTTTATACGAAGCCCCGGAGACAGTCACCCGGCTATTATCGTTTTTCATGATCTCTTCTACTTGGGCGTCAGTAATAGTACCGGGGTTATTAAAAAAATTTCCTTTGCTGCCTTGTCTGTCAACATACGTCCATTCAACATCAAACTCTTCGGCCCCCGGAAAATCCGCAGGATTCCACGACACGATCAACTTGCTGCCAGTAAGTATCATATTACCATCATCGCTATCGCTATCATCCGCAACAACGACAGTAGCAGATACTGAATTCTGGAATAGATATTTACGTTTTATGAAGATCTGATTCTTAAGCCTGAAAATAGCGGGTATATTAGTTCCCAATTCAGGTGAAGTAATAGAGGTTACCTTAACTGTAACATCATACCCATTTATAAATTTATACTGCGCTTCTACGGGGTACGATGTACCCAGGTCCTTGTTATATTTTACAACAAGATCGACATCGTTAATTACCGTAGGATTTTGCTGATCCCTGCTGCTCCTGTATTCTATCGACACTTTCAACGTACAGACGAAAGATTGGTTGTAATAGAATACAGGCACATCGTTGCGCAACTCAAACGTAATGATATTGTCAACCGATATATTGTGGATTTGATTCCATTCCGAAAGCGGGAGATCCCGAAACTTAGGATCAATGTTGGATAAAGCGGGGCTCCCGGAATTTATAGTTCCGTCCAATGAAGTAATATAAGACTCGTCTGCAGCATGCACTGCCTGCACGATCGAAAACAAACCCAAAACGAACATAGAAAGTTTGGTCAAAATAGCATTCATATCTATACTATTAGTTTGATAATTAACAGCCGCTTACACTTACTTTAGGTAATCACTACTATCGACTGTTATTTCATAGTCTTTATACTCTTCCGCTGGTTCCGGTATTCCATTTTTAAAATTGATTATTTTGGCCATTTCGACGGCTACATCGAAAGTTGATGTAAAATCGTATTGATAACTTACCCTTGACCGCCAGCATTTCTTAGGATCCCTGTTTATATCACCCGGTTCTTTCCACCAGTCTATTTCTGTTTTACGAACGGTATAGTCCGCAGCGTCATAGTATATAGACGTCGTTCTTACTTCCGGCATAAGGTCATTGCTGATCTTTAATATTCTTTCCGTTCCATTGTCAGTAACCGTTGCCTGAACTTTCAGCCCTGTCGTATCTTCAAAATATTTCTCAAAAGGAAATGACGCCAGTTTATGTTCTAAAAGCTGACTCGTATCAATTCTTCTGACGACTAAAAACTTATGAAGTGTATCTAATTGTAGCAGTATGCTATCAAGTAAGAATGTTCTTTGAGATCCTAGTTCGGTAAACTCCCAGGTACCGTTTTTGACTGTCCTGAATGGAAGCACTTCCTTTAACACGTCGCCATTTTCACGGTCATATAAATTTATAATACCTGAAATATCGTAGCTGGCGCCTGAATGACTATATTTCTCATAAAGGATTTTGAGCTCTTCCTTTCCATCATACTGGATTATGCCTTTTTTGCCCAGTTTATTGAGCCATCTTGCAGACAGGGTAAGACCCAGTAAGCTTACTGCAATTAAAAGGATTCCCTTTATTACTGTTTTTCTTTTTCTCATGGGGTATGTTTAAAAAAAAACTCTGGTTTTATTATTGTCGTTTTCTAAATGATTGACGGTTTTCTTTCAATGTCATTATGCCACGCTCTGTCTCCTTCTTTACCCTAACCGGTGTGCCCTCATCATCGTACTCGTAAAAAGTTGCAAAATTGTTTTCATCCAACTGCGCAACGAGGCGAAGGTTTGTGTCATCGTACACATAGGATGCTAATTGTCCGTCATTCGGCAGAATCCGGAAATCATCGATATGGAGCGTTCCTGAAGTAATCAATTCCAGGTGAAAGTTCGGTCCGGCCTCAAATGCCGGGAGTTCCAGACGCTTCCAACCCTCCACCACGGGAACCACCATAGCGGATACATTTTGCGGCTGGCCATTTATTTTTACCTCAAGATTTTGAATGGTATTAGTGATGGGGCTATTATCGTTGACCCAAAAACTTACCAGGTATTCTTTGCCGGCTACTGGCGCAAACCCTTTTGCCAACTCATTGGCGAGTAGCTTATACCTGCCTGTGTTATCATAATCCAAAAAAGGATAAATAGGCGAAGCGCTACCGCCTGATCTTATGATATCGATATCTCCGGTGATCTCATAACTATACTTGCCCGTGTGCGACACGGTATTGTCGATCTTTCCGGCCGGCGACTGCCATACTGAGCCCTGGTTGATAAATCCAAAATCAAAATGTCTTTCCAACGGACATTTTTCCGGCTCACCTGAGGTAAGGTTAAAATCATAGTCTTCAAACCCGTCATACACTATTTCATTATGCCTCGCATTTGCTCCAACGGCTATAGCCAGCGACTGTTGGTATCCGAATAATGCCGAGCCATACCGGGATAACGCGTCCACGTTTTCTATCTCATTACCCTTCTGATCAAAATAGACAGATTTATTGCTCCACACCCATCGGTTATCCAAAGGTTCAAGTGTGACAGAGCCAGGGGGAATAGTATTTACCAAACCAGCAGAAGTAAAATTCCAAAAAGGATTATAAGTGCTATATGACCCCGTTTTGCGGATGTTTGTACCGCTAGGTTGGGCGGAATTACCAGGTTTTTGATCTCTTTTAACTGTGTATACATAGTTTACATAGGGCCGCCAAGTTCCCAAGATGCCGTTAAAATAAGGGTTTATTGTTCTATCAACTGGATCGACACATTGACTAGTAGCCTCCACATTTACGTCGAGCGAAGCAATCGACAAACTAAACGTACATGCCACCTTTCCTGAAGGTATGGTATTAAAGACCGTGACTGAATCCGAAAGAAGAATCTTATCTAACAAAGACCCTTCATTTGAGTGTTGATGCAGCGCTGAAAAACCACTGTAACCAAGCATAGCGAATGAAAGTGATGATAGAGACCTCAATCTTGTAAGGCAAGTATTATAGTTAGTCGACGTAATCGGAAAATCATATGTGGCGGTCTTTGCACATGAACTCCATGTGCTCGAAATGTGCAGAGGTGCATCTGGTATAAAGCTTTGTTCGTAAATGGTCGAACCAATTGTAATGGAATTTATCTTGATTTCATCATTGAAAATTTCAAAATATGCAATATCGCCAGCCGTTGTATAATGGTCACCATTTGTCGATGTTCTCTCTTCATCTAGGTAATATACAATTTGATCGACTTCAGGAAGACCGCCAATAGTACCATTACACCTGTAAAAAAAGTCATTCAATGGGTTAGACCCTTGATCAAAATATCCATTTGCAACTCCAACCCGGATTATATCCCCGACCGTAACGTTGTCATTTTTATATGAGAGTAAGTAATTTCTACCAGTTGTAGGGTTAGTTTTAAACAAAGATTTACAAAATGCGTCCCAATATGATCCCTTGCACATCCATTTTCCTTGCAAAGCTGGTGATTCCTCTGCGTAATCACTTACGGGCGTCGCCCATGCATCTTTCCAAATCACGGCTTTTGAATCCAAAACTTTCGAATCAACACCCAACTCAATACGTCCATTGACGCGGGGATCGCTCATACAAACAACAGTTCCGGCCCCAGCATTGAGTATATTTCTTCTGCCGGATCGAATTATCTTCCAAATACCGATGGCCGGCATAAAATTTCCGCCCCTATCAATGAATCTCAATGATCCATCATCGGATTTTATCACCCACGCCTTTTGATCTAATGCAAGATTGACAACTTCATCACCCGGAAAAAAGTAGGGCACATAGGTGGACTGAATTTTCCCACCGCCACTAACAACAGGGTTAAAAAATATCGCTCCAATGTTTTTATACGCCGCTCCCATGCCTTCATGATTCAGAGCCTTATGTGCAACATAGTTAAAAGCGTAGGTATAATCATCAAATTCATTCTGTGTTCGTGTTAGGGCCACTTCACCTGTCTCACCATCCCACAGTAAGTTCTCGGTCTCTATAAACGACCCGTTTTGCATCGTTCGAGTCCCAGCTAAAATTCCGAACCTATGAATAACTTTCACAGTTGATATGGAGTTAAAACTCTCCTTCGATACGGTTTGATTATAGTTGAACCCCATGCTTCCCGTACAAATTATAAAATAGCATGCGCCACCTGGATAGGCCCCGATACTTGTGCCGGAACTTCCATTCAGACTTTGCCGGACATCCGTGGTAACATCAACCTCTGTAGCTATTGTAACATTTTCGGTAATAGTTCCATCCTTTTCTAATACGTCAACCGCATTGTTCAATTCTTTTTCCTCAGCGTTCTGATCCTTAACCTTATAGAAATACTCTGAAGACGAAACATCATCACCTGCCTTGTTTACAACTTTGATCATTTTAGGCTTACCGTGCATATCATTCAACTCGACTTTGAATCCCTGTGAGGCAACCATCCTTCTAATGTAAGTGCTTGTAAATAATTTAAGAATAGTACTTGTCTCATATTGGACCTTATCCATTTTAAGATCGTCAACGATGGTAGGAAAATCCTTTGCCGTATAAAATTCATGGATTATTTGGCCAGTAGGATTTTCAAGCGGTGCCCCATTTGCATGATTGTCCCCAAAAGAGGTAACAGTCACTTTGCTGTAACCAATAGAAGGTCCGGGAAAATACGACTCACAATATGGCTTTACCATATGGTGATACCGGTCACTACTCCAATGAACTTTTTCGATATAATGCTCTGGTTCATGAAAAGGGTTCTCTTCATTGCCTATCTGTGGCTCATATGCTGCAATACCTGAAGAAATTAATTGTCCAGATCTATCAATAGTCGTATAATCGAAGAGCTGCCCATACTTCGAAGTTCTACTACCAGGTGTTTCAACCATCTCCAGCCACTGATCTGAGATTTCAATTTTTTTAACCCGGGAGCCGCCTCCAGTTTTCGTATTGGCTACAGTCTGAGGCACCTGGTTTGATTGTCTTATATATCCGGGACTGTATAACCTAACCATGCTGCGGTTGAAATCGATGTTCTCCGCAAAACGCCTGTTCTCCGCTTTTCTCTCAAATGGTTGAAAAACTTCCCGGCCGATATTAGAAAAAGCAGTTATCAGCGAACGGATGGCGGCTATCCAATCACTACTGACGTCGGAATTGTCGTAGTTGTCATAAGCATACTGCGGCAAATCAGATCTCAACATTTGCCAGGCAGCTTTGCTCATAGCACTATAATCGTTTATACGTTTAACTGGGATCGAAACCGTTTTATCGTCGATCACTACAATTGGTTTGTCATAATCAATCTCTGCATAACCTTGAACAAATTCCATGTTTCCGCGCCCATCCATATTTGTATAGATCTTATAAAATAAATCACTAAGGGATTTCCCATCGGGTTCTTTCAGATAAAGACTTTTAAACGTTTCTACCGATGAAACCGGGAACGGAAGCCCAACTATTATCCGGTTGGCTTTCGTTAACCTATGATCCTGGGGGTTATCGTCATTTTTCAGATCCTTTACAAAACACATCTGCATAGCGCGACGATCCTGAACAAAAGCATAATCGTCACTTTCGTACTCCACCAAGATCATGCTATTAGTAGGTGTTATAATTTTACTGAGCTGCCATTTTGATGAAAGCCTGTCTATCAGCCGACTCCATTCATGTTGATCTGAGTTATCGGGTGCTGCGTTTTTCTGGAGTGCATATGGGAATTCAGAATTATTCAGATAATTATTCCCGCCTATGATCCTATTATAAAAGCTTTGCTTATACGTCCCCCACCGGTCAGTTTGCCGTTGAGCGTACATATCACTTCCTTCCAGCGCATCGTGGGCATCATTGGTTCCAGGCTTTGCAATATCGGGGATGTTACCATCATTTATAACCCTCAGATCATACTCAAATTCGTAAGGGTTCGACACACCCCTGGAGTTGCCTCCAAACTTAAAATAGACTTTCTTCAGGGTTAACTTTCCATGTGCGGCATTAACATCCGGCAACCCGCTGATGGAAGGGTCCTCGCCGTTTTTATCCTTGGGAACACCTGAATTATTTGAAACACCTGGATAAAGAGAATAATCATATTCAAAATACACTTCCTTGATTGGAATTAAGTTCTCAGGTGTATTTTGATTCTTTAACCAGTCTGCTTTTGAATACAATTTTATACAATCAAGCTTTTCTAGCTTGGCGTTTGTGTTTTTGCCACCCAATTCTCCTGAAACGCCCAAACCATCCTCCCTGACACTGGTTTTAAAAACCGCTATCATAGTTTTACTTTCAATCGATTCCAGGTGCCAAATCTCTTTTTCCCCATATACATAACTGCCTTTATCGTCTTTGGGATCGCTCAGTAACCCTTCATTATAATTAGCCATACCTGCCTCATAGGGTGCGCGCCATTTAAAACCATCACTATTTTTCGTATAGTTGAACTTTACAGCCGTCCCTAGGTCGTCGTCAGTTATGCCCGGATCACCACGGTCTACATAGTCTGGCGATAAAATTGCAGTCAGCAAAAATGAAGTTGCATAAGCTGGTGTTGTTTCTTTTGAGAAATACCAATCTCGTCCGTTTTTATTTGATGTACTCGCATCACTACTTGTATATGGAATCAAACCGGTTTTCCGGGCAAGATCATAATCCACATTGCCAATGGGCTTTTTGACTGAAAATGTAACTTCGGTCTGTCGTTTATTGTAAACCGGGATTCCATAAACCATTCGTTTTCCATCGTTATCAGTAACAGTTATTTCCGAAATGTGATGCGCTTTTCTTGTTATGTTATCAAACCTAGTCGTGCCATTGATTTTCTTATCTAGGCCGTGTTTTGATGCTTCCTGCGCTGTTAGATAACTAAATGTTGTACTGCGATTGTCTCTTCCAGTCCTCTTCATGGGTTGAGAAATGGGGCTAACTACGCCATTTCTGTCCTTTAGTGAAGCATAAGCAAATGGTCCTGACGAAATGTCTACTTTTTTCGTTTCGTAGTTTCCAATTGAATTAAGGTACCCTGCCTGATAGTTGTTGTCATTAATATCAATTCTTGTACGTTCCCCTTGTTGTCTTATGGCTATTGGCTCCGCACTGGGATCGACTATTACACTTGGAAATTCTGGTTCTGCCTGGTTAAGGAATTGATTATTGACCTTCCATTTTCTCGTTTCGCTCCCACCTTTCGTGGAACTCACACGTCCTCCACTCTTGAAAATATTACCTGCGCCTACTGTTAAACCTATTGCTGTATTATTGCTCGTATTAGTATGACGCCTGTCGAAAACAACATAATTTCCACCAAAATAAGGTCTGAATTGTTGAGAGCCAGCTTGGCTTGTTGCTACAAAAAAATCATGAGTCGCAACCGGTATAGGCAGACTTGGCGAGCTTCGCAGGAAAACACCCTCTTTCTCCCTGTTAAAATCCAAAAGGGCATTCTCATTCTTTCTACCTTTTAAATAATTCATATACCCAAATGCAGGAACTGAAATAGTAGGATTTAAAATTTTCTCTTTATAGTAACTTCCCGTACCTCCTAAACCAAAATATAATCCAAACACCGCAAGGCCACCGTCCAGACTCGCGGTATATCCATTATTCTCAGTGTTCATGGTTATGATTGGTGGATATGCCCGGCCAAAATAGCGAGTGTACGAAAGATCAAAGAGACTTCCATTATCGTAGTTACTGGTTGAGTAAGAAAGACCAAGCGAAGTTTCCTTCAACCCCGCCCTCGTATTGTAGTTGAATCCCCCGGAAAGTGTTCCCGTACCAGTCACATCGTTATACAGGTCATGCGATATGCTTAAAGACATATTTGGACTAATATCTAC
>JAEZRB010000339.1 GCA_023412975.1 Bacteroidota bacterium
CATCAATAGCGTGGCCAAACTGAGTAGGCCCGGTTTCAACCTCAAATTGTCCGCGATCCATGCGAAACCGAAACTCTCCCCCACTCATTAATAAACCCGGGGCGTCCGGGTTACGTTCTGATGTGACTTTACCTTCCTGTCCAAAATTTGCCGCATATATCCAATTGTCTATACCAAACCGAAGGTTGGTGATTTGGGTTTCCGCATTATTACTAAAAAAGCCGGTGAATAGCATTTGCTTTATATCAGCACGATGATCACCAGTGGTATCCTTTAAAAAGAAAATGTCGGGAGCAGCTGTTACGATTAATCCGCCCTCCCATGGTAAGATACTGGTTGCTTCCAAAAGGCTGTCCGCAAAAATTGTTGATTTATCTATCCGGCCGTCCCCACTTGTATCAATAAGCATACGGATTCTTCCAGTCCCTATTCCTGATTCGGGTCTGAACGGATAGTCAGGCATTTCGACTACAAATACGTTGCCTTGCTCATCGAACACCATTTCTACGGGATCTGCTACGAAAGGTTCGGCAACGAATAGTTCAATCTTCAAGTCATCATCATTCAGCTTAAAACTGTGGATTGCTTCCTCGGGCGATAAGGCATCGGGATAACGCTTTTCCGAACAGGAGAGAAACGATACACAAAGTAGCAGGCTTATGGCAAAAAAACGGGGCATGATCACTTATTTCGAATTAAAGTCAATGCTTCTTTCCTTTACCAGATGGGCTAGTACTTCCAGAACGCATTTCGCCCTGGAGGTATCCGGAGACCGATTCTACAAGTTGCTCTGACATGACAGGTGTAAAAGGAGACACCGTCTCCACTTCATATCCTCCATATTTCCATTCCTCGGCTGAAGGAAGGTAGCCCAACCATCCGTTGGCATATCCGTAATAAAATGTGAAGGGGAATGGTGACAAATCACGGATCTTATTTGCTACTTCACAAAACAACTCAATAGGTGCCGACCATATTGCCACTTCATCATTAAGCCGCAGAAACCGGATAGGCAACTTAACTAAATCAACACCATTTTTGGCTTTCGTTGTATAAGCAGCAAGATATGAGGGCCAGGTAAGATTTGGTTTTCTTGGACTTTCCACAGTTATAGCACCGGTAAATAGTTTTACAGAATCTGATGTTGAAATGATCTTTTTATTTGCAGCAAGAATCCTATCGCCAAGCAAAACCCGGAATTGGGTCAAATGACCGGATTGAGGGTCAGGATAAACACTATAGATCGGAGCCATATTTCCTGCTGCTCCGTTTATAAACAGGACGGGGGCGCGTGTTTTCTTCTCCACATAGTCTGATACGATGCCAGGAGCATCCCCGCTGATTTGAACAAAGTCGCCACCGAGTACTGTGCCATGCATAGGATAGTTGGCAATAATAGCTAACAGGCTCCCATCTTTCTTTTCTAAGCGGATAAGCCCGATACGTCTGTCAACCGGCCCATCCGGGTTAAGGCCGATTGAACCTCTGTTGTTATCATCAAAGGCCCTCCTGTTTATATTAGCTTGTGAAAAACCCCATCCTACGCCCATTTTGGCTGGTTCAAGTTTTTTCTGCGCTTCGACTATTCCATCGAGAATTGATTGCTCAATAAAAGAAGTATAGGCCGTATCAACAGGATGTTTGTAACGATCGCCCATGAAAGACTCAGCCAACCCCGGAACACCTACTTCAGGGGCTGAATGCGTATGCGTAGCTGTCCACCAGAAATTAGCGGGGTTGATGCCCAATTTCTTTTTTAAGAGGGAAGCCATATGATCATATTCCGAAGGTGAAATCAAACAGATTTCCGTTGACACAAGAAAAAATTGAGTGATGCCGTCATCAAGCGCTATAATTCGGTGATAGATGCTGTCATGAACGCCTGTTGAAGTCCTGGCGCCATATCCCAAAAGTTGCTTTGGCACCTTTGGGGTAATGTTTACTTTTACAACTGAAGCCCTGAAATTAGATGCTGAATTATTTTGAGCATAAATATTGCTGGTTAGAACACCTGAAACAACAACCAGGAAAACTATCAGACCTTTCATTCTCTTTATTTTATTTATCATAATTGAACGTTTTATTATCAACAGGATATAAATAACCTCCGGCTGCTTTAACTTCATTCCAACAGGATGGCAATAAAAACCCATCCTGTTACCTGAAAAAATAATACAAGAGCAACCTATGAATATCCTTAGCGTGGCTTTTTTGCCGGAACACTATTGCTGTATCCTGATTTCATTTCGCCATCCAGGTACGCGGATACAGCATTAGGCAAATCCCTTGACATCTTTTTTGTAAATGGTGAAACTAATTCTACTTCATAACCTCCGTATTTCCATTCATTCTCCGCTGGAAGGTAGCCAAGCCAGCCATTGGTATATCCATAATAAAAAGTATAAGGAAATGGCGATCTGCCACGAATTTCATTGGATATTTCACAAAACAGTTCAATAGGTGCCGACCAAATCGCCACTTCATCATTAAGCCGCAGAAACCGGATGGGCAACTTAACTAAATCAACACCAATCCTAGCAACTGTATAACCGTCAAGGGAAGACGGCCAGGTAAGATTGGGTTTTCTTGGACTTTCCACAGTTATAGCACCGGTAAACAGCTTTACAGAATCTGATGTTGAAATGATCTTTTTATTTGCATCAAGGATTTTATCTCCAAGTAAAACACGGAATTCCGTCAGATGCCCGGATTCGGGGTCGGGATAAACAGTATAAACCGGGGCAATGCTTCCGGCTGCGCCGTTTATAAACAATACGGGAGCACCTGTTTTCTTCTCCACATAGTCTGATACGATGCCAGGAGCATCCCCGCTGATTTGAACAAAGTCGCCACCGAGTACTGTGCCATGCATAGCATAGTTGGCAATAAAAGCTAACGGGCTCCCGTCATTCTTTTCTAAGCGGATAAGCCCGATACGCCTGTCAACCGGCCGCCCAAGCGGGTAAAAGTTTAGGGAATCATTTTCATCAAAGTTCCTTCTGTTTTTATTGGCCTGCGAATAGCCCCATCCTACGCCTAACCTGGCTGGCTCAAGCTTTTTCAGCGCTTCAGCTATTCCATCAAGAAGTGTCCGTTCAATAAAAGAGGTATAGGCCGTATCGACAGGGTGTTTGTAACGATCCCCCAAAAAAGCTTCGGCCACGCCTGGCTCGCCTACTTCAGGCGCTGAATGCGTGTGTGTGACTGCCCACCAGAAATTGATGGGGCTGATACCCAGCTTTTTTTTCAGGACAGAAGCCATATGATCATATTCCGACGGTGAAATATAACAGAGTTCTGTTGAGACAAGGAAAAATTGGGTGGTACCGTCATCGAGGGCCACAATACGGTGATAGATACTGTCATGAATGCCTGTTGAAACCCTGGCGCTGTATCCAAGAAGTTGCTTTGGCTTATCAGGTGTTATATTTATTTTTACAACGGAAGCCCGAAACTTTTTTGAATTTGCATTGTCTGATTTTTTTTGGGCAGAAATTTTTGTACTCACCGAGCAAAACAAAACAACAATCAGGACGGTCATCATTTCTTTCATCCTGATGAGAGGCATTCGAAAAAAATGTATCCTAATTTCCATGGTTTGAGTTACTTTTCGTGTGATCTCACTTTCATAACATGGCAACATTCCACCAAAAGAGAGAAAGTCAATACTTCAGTCGTCATCATCCTTAACGAAATTACTTTTCAATGCAAATTTCTTTTTACCCGATACTGTCCTTTCACTAACCTATTTTGTATTCAATATGAATTTTCTAGATAATTAGTTTTAGTAATTATGCCAGTCCTACCGCCTTCATACTACCATTTTTGTTAATTTAACGGGCCTATATAAGCCGTTGCGGCAACAACGTTGTCAATCCACTTTCTGGCGATTCCCAATGTATTGTACTTGATGTGTAAGTCAACCGTAAATTTGTCAATCATAAGTTCTTTGGTCGTCCGCAACTGCTGATTGGGAAAATCGGCAATAAGCTTTCCATCCAGCCACATGGCTATACGTCCGTCCCGCTTACCGGGAGTGTTGGTTTTTACCATCAGCTCATAACAATACCAGCGCCCCGGCTGGGGAATTATGTCCTTGCGGGCGATAAAATTAGGGCCGAAATTTCCAGGCAAATTGCCAAACGGCGTAACCCTTCCAGATGGGAAAAAGTGGTCGCCGTAGCCACTGCGCTGATCAGGATGGTATACATAAACATTAAGCTCCCCCGGATTTTTGGTAGCTGTATCTTCCCTCCAGGCTTCGTAACTGACCGTAAATTTATTACTCCCGTTGGCAGGCTCACCGGGGCAACACAACTTTGATGATATGGAGCAACCATTATGGCTGGAACCTAAAACGTTGAATGAGCTATCAAACATGGCGTAGTAACGTAAAAACAAAGAGTCATGCCCGGGGCTGACTTTCTTTTCCACGGTATTACTTACTTCAACGCTGGTTTGAGGCACTGTAAACTCAAGGCCCCTGCTACCTTTAAAAATATTTTCCGGCCCGGATACAATACGAAGGTTGGGTGTGTGATAAGCGTCACTCCATTTACCAGGCAAATCCGTTACACTGTTATAGGATTCGAAATCATCGCAAAAAATAACAGATGAATCTGCTCCTATTCCAATATCCCCCGGATACCTGGAGGCAATCCCATTATTTCCGGATGGCAGCGGCGTGATGGCATCCTCTGCTGACGGAATATTTGCTGAAGGATTTACAGGAAGTTTTTTCTTAGCTGTTGTGCATGCAACCATCCATAAAACAAATGCTATTACTTTATAAAACATTTCCTGCGATTTACTTTATGAGATGAACCATGAGATTTAAACCTTCCAGTCTTCGTCATTCCCGGTCTCTATTGACCAGCTGATTAAAATGCTCTGAGGGCTCGAATATCCCCCCGCTTTCGTCATAAAAAGATTGATCTGTCTGATATACGCCATCTCGTGTTTCCGTCCATACAGCCCCTGCCTTAGGATGATAGCTCATCATTTTTTTCCAGTTCTTGTAATACTGATGACCATTAGTTTCCATTAACCCAATTTCAAAATTGGGTAAAGAAGACAACCGGGCAGCAACGCATTTGTTCCAGTCAACCAGGATCGGGTTTACAGTAAGGTCAGCGCAAAAACAGAAAACCTTTTTCTCAAAAGCAAGCTTTGCAATCTTCAAGGTCATGCTTAGCGTTTTGGCAATCCCTTTTAATACTATCGCTTTGTATCCCTGTTCCATTCTCCTGGCGGCATCTTCTACCGTATGGGCACTTTCATCAGCCGCAATGATAACACCAAGGTCGCCAACATAAGTCTCATTATTTTCGGCAAATGGCTCCTCTATAACAGCTATTTGACCGAAGGCGCCGATTTTTTTCGCATGATCCAGCAGCCGCAGCAGGGTTTCCTTCTTTTCGTAT
>JAEZRB010000006.1 GCA_023412975.1 Bacteroidota bacterium
TCTCTGAACTGCATCGTGCTGGGTCCTGATGTGGCACCAGGTATGCCGGAGTGGGACATTTTTATCAAGGAAGTAAGAAAGGAAATGACAACCAAGGCTGGCCAAAAATGCACAGCCGTTAGAAGGATTTTTGCACCTGCCGATAAAATGGATGATGTCTGGAAGTCGCTGACAACTTCGCTATCGCAAACAACCATTGGTAATCCATTAAATGAGAAAGTGAGAATGGGTGCCCTGGCAGGACAGGAACAACGGACAGAAGTAAAGAGCCAGGTTCAGAAATTACTGGCTGCTTCTAAGATCATTTATGGTTCGCTGGATAGCGTCGAAGTATTGGATGCGGATGCAGACAAAGGCGCCTTCATGTCTCCCTTGTTATTGTTGAATGAAGATCCATTTCGTTCCGAAGCTGTGCATGAAGTAGAAGCCTTTGGTCCCGTGAGTACGATAATGCCGTATAAAAATGTAGATGAGGCGATCATCCTGAGCAAAATGGGTAAGGGCTCTTTGTGTACCTCAATCGTAACGGGTGATGATAGAATTGCTAAGCAATATGTACTGGGTGCTGCCACGCATCATGGAAGGATACTGATTTTGAACGCTGATTGTGCCAAGGAAAGTACAGGGCACGGATCTCCTTTGCCGCTGTTGGTACATGGAGGACCCGGAAGGGCAGGCGGCGGCGAAGAAATGGGTGGGGTGCGTGGCGTTAGACACTATATGCAACGCGTGGCCATACAGGGGTCACCTACTACGATCACCGCCATCACCAATGTGTACCAGCCCCATGCGAAAGGCAAAGACCCGGGACAGCATCCGTTCAGGAAATATTTTGAAGACCTCCAGGTCGGCGACCAGATATTGACTGAGAAAAGACTCATCACTTCAGAGGATATCGACCGCTTTGCCGACCTGACAGGCGACCATTTTTACGCACATATCAAAACCACTAATTTTACAGACACGATGTTTGAGCGGCAGGTGGCACATGGTTATTTTATTATGAGCGCCGCAGCAGGCTTGTTTGTTGACAGTTACGAGAAGAACCCGGTTCTGCTCAACTATGGGATCGATGAACTGAGATTTACGAAACCAGTTTACCCAGGTGCCGAAATCTATATCCGTTTTACCTGTAAGGAAAAGCTATCGCAGGATAAGAAGCCGGATGATGAAAACGATATTTCCAAAGGAATTGTGAAGTGGTTTGTGGAGATACTCGATGATACCGAGGAGCCCACGGTAGGTGTGGCTACAATATTAACCATGGTAAAACGAAAAGACAGTTAGTATGCTGACGGAAATAAAAGAAGGTTATGTGAAGTCCGAACTTCACAGGGGCATAGCCACCATCGAATTCTTCCACCCACAAAGCAATTCTTTGCCGGGGCGAATGTTGGAGGAGCTGGCAAATGCCATACACAGCGCAGGCAACGATAGTGATGCAAAGTTGATCGTGATTCGGTCAGCGGGTGAGAAAGCATTTTGCGCGGGTGCTTCTTTCGATGAACTAAAAGCCATAAAGACAAAGGAGCAGGGTCTTCATTTTTTCAGCGGATTTGCGAATGTGATCAACGCCATGCGCAATTGCCCAAAGTTTATCATTGGGCGGATACATGGGAAATGTGTTGGGGGAGGTGTGGGGATCGCGGCAGCGGTGGATTATGCTATCGCCGTGGAGTCTGTTGAAATTAAACTCAGTGAACTCGCCATCGGTATCGGCCCTTTTGTAGTGGGTCCTGCGGTGGAGCGTAAGATCGGTGTATCCGCATTTAGCCAGCTGGCGATTGATGCATCTATGTGGCGTAGCGGTGACTGGGCAAGGAGAAAAGGTTTATTTGCAGAATTACATCCTACTGTGGAAGGTATGGATGAATCGATCGACAGGTTAGCTTCCACGTTGATACAATCAAGTCCGCAGGCTATGGCGGAAATGAAGAAGATATTTTGGGCAGGGACAGCGCACTGGGATAAAATGTTGCTGAGCGGGCCGCTATCAGTGGTGAACTGGTATTAAGTGAATTCACAAGAAATGCACTCGAAAAGTTTAAAAAATAATATTGAAAGGTTTCACGCCGATAATTTTCAATCCATCTGCGATAAGCTTGCAAAAAAGGATAAAGCACTAAGATCAATAATCAAAACTTACGGTTATCCCCCGATGTGGACGAGGCTTCCAGGTTTTGCCACACTCATACATATCATTCTCGAACAGCAGGTATCTCTCGCTTCCGCTAAAGCAGCTTTTGTAAAATTAAAAGAGCGCCTTGTCGAAATTACGCCTGCCGGTTTACTTGCGTTAACTGATGAAGAGATGAAGTCCTGTTATTTCAGCAGGCAGAAAATGGCCTATGCCCGGCATCTTGCCCAGGCTATCAAGGTGAATGAATTGAGCCTGGATGATATGACGGCTCTACCTGACGAGCATGTAAGGCTCGCATTGAAACGTATCAAAGGTATTGGTGACTGGACCGCTGATATATACTTGATTTTTGCCTTACAGAGAACAGATGTATTTCCCACCGGTGATCTTGCCATGGTCAATGCTTTTAAAGAGGTAAAAAAAATAGATAATAATGTAACAAAGGATGAGTTGAACAATTTGTCGGAGATTTGGTCACCACATCGCAGCATTGCTACAATGCTTTTGTGGCATTATTATATTAAGAAGCGGGGAATAATAATATAACCCTTAGACAGTAATAAGGGTTTATACCATTTTACCTTATGCAGTTTTATAAGCATATAGATTTTTGTTTGTTGATGCCATGCTACAACAATCTGAAGGGTCTGTGCATCTCTCTCGAGTCAGTGGAGTATACAGGTGGCCATTACCTTATTGTCATTGTCGATGATGGTAGTAGTGAACCATTACAAACAGAAAAAATTAATAAATCTTTAAGCAGGGAAAAACCCTTAGTGATTTTAACAAACAAAAATAATCTTGGCATCACTGCTTCATTAAATAATGGATTGTCCTGGATCGAAGAGAATACTGATGCAGAATTTATTGCAAGACTTGATTGTGGTGATACCTCTACAACTGACAGGTTTGACAAACAGGTCCGGTTTATGCGCACGAACCCGCAAATTGTACTCACCGGAACCTGGTGTTTGTTTGAAAACAGGGAAACCGGAGAAAGATATTCATATAAAACTCCATTGATACATAGTCACATTATCAGGGCGATGCATTTCAGAAACGTGTTTATTCACCCCACGGTGATGTTTCGAAAGGACATGTTAAAAATAATAGGTGATTACCCACTGCAATTTGACTATGCAGAAGACTACGCGTTCTTCTGGAACATGATTAACAACGGAGAAACAGCTATCATCGACGAATTTTTGGTCACCACCGAGATCAGCAAAACCGGGCTGTCATATAAAAATAGGGGTAAACAATTAGTCGCAAGAGCCCGGGTGACTCGAGTGTTTGGCAAGAGTATTGTATTAGAATTCGCTGCATATATGAGACTTTTACTGTTGTTTATTCTTCCTAAACAAATAACTTTGCAACTCAAAAAGTGGAAGAGATAGGCAAGTGCAACGTTTTGCCCTCCTCTATTGTCAACCGACTGCTGCCTACTATATTATGGGTGGTTATTTGTTTAAGAAAACCGAGAACCGAATTCACCACTGACATTGTTAATAAAAAACTATTGTGCCGCTTTAGTTTAAACAACTATTGGCGACAAGCATGTATTTATGGTTATTATTCACATAGTTGAGCCTTTTGCTTCCGGTATCGCGGTTTTCGTAAAATCGCTGACCGAGGCTATGCCTGATGATACCCATATCGTGGTGCATGGTGAGCGGAAAGAAGAAATGACAGCTGACGAAGTGAAGAAAAAATTCCCCAGGCCAAACGTTCGTTTTATCCGCTGGGCTAGTGTACAGCGATCAATCAACCCAATTCGTGATTTCATCGCACTCACAGAACTCTATAAAATTTTGAAAAGACTGAAGGCGAGTGACCTTGCCGATGCTGTTCATCTTCATTCTTCGAAAAGCGGCTTATTAGGACGAGTGGCCTGCCGCCTTGCCGGGATCTCAAATGTATTTTATACGCCTAACGGCGCGCCATTTTTATCGACACAAAATCGCGTTACAAGATATTTCTATAAATGGATAGAAAAGTTAGGAAACCTCGTTGGTGGTAATGTTGTTTGCTGCTCGGTTTCCGAATTAAAGGAATACATGAAGCTGGGCATAAACGCAAGCTATGTAAATAACGGCATCAGCATTAGCAATCAGAAAACGTTGACTCCAAAAAAAGCTGGCGATAAATTCCGGATTGTGACCAGTGGCCGGATCGAAAAGCAAAAGGATCCACTACTGTTTAACGCGATCGCGTCCTATTTCCAGGATATGGAGCAGATCGAGTTTGTTTGGATAGGGGACGGGCGATATAGGAATTCCTTCACATCAAGCAATATTGTGATAACAGGCTGGCTCGATAACCAGGATGTGCATCGCTATGTATCTACCTCTGACATCTATATCTCAACATCGAAATACGAAGGATTGTCATTTGCTGTGCTTGAAGCCCTTGCTTTAAAGAAGCCGGTATTACTCAGCAATTGTACAGGCAATACAGATATTGTAAAGAAAGGAATTAATGGTGATCTGTTTGACACAGCACACGAAGCGATCATTAAGATTTTGCAATATTATAATAACCGCGAGATGCTGGATGTAATGGGAAATTATTCAGAGGAAATATGCCGGGTTGAGTTTGATGTGAAACAGAATTATAAAATGTACCGCTCGCTTTACGCGGGATCAAATCCTATTCCGAGACAGACCGCTATGTGGAGCTTTGGATAAAAAATCAGGTCTATGAAAAATTCAATGATATTCAAACCGGAGTCGTTTACAGAAGGAGGCAGGATCGACGAGTTGCAGCAAATGCTGGAGTCGATCGAAAATAAACTGGACGCAGAGATTCTCGCCAAACAAAACACCATTGAAAGACAGGAACAGGAGATTCAACGCCTGCACTTGTTGATCGAAGGAAAAGATAAGGTTATACTGGAAACCGGTGAAAAGCTGGCTGAGTGCCAGAACAGCAATAACGGGAACCGGCAACTGATCAATAAGCTGCTCAACGATATTGAAAGACTTAACCAGGATATCGACTGGTATAAACGTACATACGAAACAAGAACTTTTGCGGGGATGATGAAGCAAAGGTTATTCAATAGAAAATAATCAGGCATTATAACGAAAATCAGTAAGCTTATTTTGAAATACAGTGAACTGATGCATACGATCCGTAGGAACTTGTTCATCAGTAAAATGGAAGCAGCGCCCATGACAGGCATTAATATATATGAATTACCGGCTCTTATACAGATATCTCCACCGACTGAAAATAACTCGGACAGTTATAAGGATGGTGTAAGCCGGGCTATGGGTTTTTTTAAGACCGACATGTCTGCCAATAACACACCTGTACGCGCAGTAGCCTTTAAAGACCAATATATCGAATCCCGTTGGGGCTTTGTATTTGATAGCCCTGCAAATTATATTCAGCAATCAGCCTACCTGAAGCCGGAAACGCTATTACGCGATATTGCAAACAGGAATTTGAGCGACGCCATTACCCTCCCCGAAGGGAATACATATTTTATGGCGTATAATCATGATTATGCGAATTACTATCACTGGACATTGCAATGTCTTCCCTCCCTTTGTCTTTATGCTGCATTAAAAAATTTAAATAGTGAATTGAAGTTATTGCTTCCCTCAAACCTGCCAGGTTTCGCGAAGCAATATCTCGATATGCTGGATATTGACATGAGCACCGATGTTCAATTACTGCCATTACAGGACAGACTTTTCTTTGCAAAACAGTTACTCTATCCCTCATTTCTTGGCGGCGAGTTTTCATTTAATGTGTCACCGGTGATGCTGGAGTACCTTGATTGCCTGTACAAAACGAAAATAGGCAATAACGTGCATAGTGGTGAAAACGGCGGAAAGAAACGGATACTCTATTGTGCCAGGCTCGATAGTTCAAATCGAAGGATAATTAATGAACCCGAAGTGATAAGTTTCCTGGAGGTGAATTTTGAGGCTGAGATATTTTTAAGCACAGGGAAATCGGTCGCAGAACAGGCGCAGAAATTTAATAGCGCGGACATACTTATTTCTCCGCATGGTGCAGGTATGTCCAACCTGGTTTATTGCAGACCTGGGACGACGATCATAGAAATAATGCCGGATAAATATATCAATCCCTGTTTTGCCACGCTGGCATTAGCCAGGGGATGTAACTACCACCCTTTTAGTTTTCCAACCAGAGCTTTCGATGGGCACCAGCATAACTACGAATGGGAAATAGATATTTCACAATTAAAAGATATCCTAAGTAAGAATATAGACTAAAAACCGAAAAAAGCCACCACACTATGTTTTCGAGAAAGATACAAGCAACATTATTGCCCAACAGCGCAATGATCATAAAGGAGACGGACGGGCGACCGGTCTATCACTCTCATGATAATGATCCTTTCTTTCAAATCATTACTGAAGATAAGATCATAAAGGCCGGTTGGTATATTTTCAGTTATTCTATCCGGCTCAATTCCGGCAGTGTTGTATTGCCCAAGATCTACTATGATTTCGGACATGGCTATTCCGAACAACATCACTGGAAGTTATTTTATTCGGGTTCAGAAATTTTCGGCCTTGTGAAAGTACCCTGGTCCTGTTATAGACTGCGTTTCGATGTTTCAGAAAAGAATATAGAATTTGAATCTGATAAATTTTCACTGAGGCGAGTTAGTAAACTGCATAGCCTCGTACACCTGATCTATATTTTAAAGAAACTGGGTATCAGCCGAAAGAAGTTTCTGAAGGAGCTGATAAGCCAGAAAACAAATTCCCAGAGAAAACAATTGATCCGATCAGTGTCGGATGGAAGTTATTTAAACCTGGACTATCACAAATGGTCTGAAAAGCCGGCTGTACAGCTTCCTGATGCCGAAGCATTGTATGACGCTGAGATGCGAACTTACAGCGTGATCAATCGGGAGAAGGTGACGGCACTTTCTATGGCGCGACAACAGGTCCGTCAATGGAATACCGGGCATATCCCGGGCCGACCAACCGTGGATATCATTGTGCCCGTATACAATGGCCTGGAGTATGTACAAAAGCTGATACCACAGATTCTCCAGCGTAGCGATCTACCCTTTAACTTATTTATCATAGATGATTGCAGTCCCGATACGCGGGTATATGATTACCTCATGCAGGTACAAAGGGAAAACAGCCAGGTGAGGGTTCTCCGAAATGAAGTGAATGTCGGGTTCACACGAACGGTTAACAGGCTGGTCGCCGGCTGTGAAAGCGAGATCATTGTTTTGCTGAATAGCGATATCGAAGTTCCGTCCAACTGGTTGTCACGATTAATTCACCCGATGATGGTAGATCCGACCATCGGCACCATCACACCCATGTCAAACTGCGCTACGATCTGCAGCTTTCCCCGGATGGGCGACAATGAGATCCTTACAGGCCATGATGTGGAGGGGATGAATATTGTGTTGAGTCCGCTGGAGACACTTTACGAGGATATCCCCACGGGTGTAGGATTCTGCCTGGTCATCAATAAGAACATGATCGAAAAGACAGGATTGCTGAATGAAGAAGCATTCCCCCGCGGCTATGGTGAAGAAGTGGACCTTTGTTTCCGAGGCAGAAAAAAAGGTTTTAGAAGTGTATTGAATATGGGCCTGTACGTTTATCATAAACATGGCGCCAGTTTTACCAGTACAGAGAAGTTACAGTTGATGAGAGAAAACCAGCAGAAGCTGGAAGAAATCCATACCGACTTTTCCCCGGTTGTACAAAAGTATTTCCGGGAGAATATTTTTATATTATTTAAGGTTGTTTACTTGCTAAAACTTGCCAGGGATGAGGGAAGAAAACTTGTGTTATTCCTCGATCACGACCTGGGAGGGGGCACTAACACCTATTCAAAAAATTACCAGGAGGATTTTTCATCACCCGTTTATATCAACGGGCATTACATAAATCCGAACAATAATGATGAAAAGCAAATTTTGTTTTCAATTCGTTACAAAAATTTCGCGATCAAGTTTATGGCACAGGACCTGGGAGTTTTACTGGATCTTTTAGACGAGTATGAATTGGTACCTGATAAGTTCATTTTAAATAATCTTGTGAGCTATGCTGGGATAGATCATTTAATCGAAAGAACTATAGCCTTTAAGAAAAAACATGGTCCGCGGGTATTCTTAAAGGTAATGTGCCATGATTTTTACCCGGTATGTCCCAATTTCCTGCTTTTTAAAGATAATGAGGAGTTTTGTGGGGTACCTGCGGATCTCTCTGTCTGCAGAAGCTGTCTCAGCAATATTTCCAACAGTATAGACCCCCGGCTGATACCTGAAAATTTCACTTCGCTGCCTGAATGGCGTGATAGCTGGAAGCCGCTCTTAACTGAATATGCTGACCAGGTGGTTATGTTCAGTGAGTCTACCCGAAGGATATTTTTGAAAGTATGGCCTGAACTGGAAGATAAATCAGTTGTAAAGCCACACGCAATAAAGAAGTTAAAGAAATATGCAGAACGAGTGATTTATGTAGGGATATTAGGAAGTATCCATTCGGTAGCCAAAGGGGCCAAATTTGTGCATGACCTGGCTATTTACATCAATCAACATAAATTAAAACATATTAAACTTGTAAGTTTCGGCGGTGTTCATCCGCATTATGATCATGATTCGATAGTAAAAACGGGTCCTTATACTTTTGACGATATTCATCAAAAACTGAAGTTGAATAAGATTGATGTTATCCTGATCCCTTCTGTTTGCTCAGAGACATTTTCTTTCACTACCCGCGAAGCCATCGAGACTGGTATTCCTACGGCCTGCTTCCCCATTGGCGGGCAATATGACCAGGTAAAGCATTATGATAAGGGAATTGTAATTGATGATATCAGGCCAGAATCCTTGGTACATGCCGTAGAAGAGTATTTTAAAATTCAAGAGTATGAAGAAGTACCGTTGCGCAATCCTGTATCATAACTATTATAGCCTAAGCGGGCTGGATGATATGCGGCAAAGGATTGGCAGAATGAAGAACCATGATATTCTTTTACTGGCAAGCCTTCCCGATAAATTTTCTGCCGATTCATCATTGACCGAAGGCGAGGATGAGAAGATACTCTTTACGACCAACATGGGTAAGGACATTGGTGGCAAATTGCTGCTAATTGACCTTGTACTGAAATTGTATGCTGATATCCCCTACCTGGTACTTTTGCACGATAAGCGGAGTTACCAGAAATATTCCGGCGGGTTCGAAAGAGAGAAACTTTTCAGGATCATCGAGCCATCCAATTTTGATCGCATTCTTGACAAATTTGATTCTGATTCAACAACTGGTATAGTATGTCATAGCGGATCCGTTAGAAATGAGTATGTCTCTTCGACGAATAGTTTCGACACCACGAACGCGGCGATTCTGCAGTCGCTGCAGACCCGGTATGAGTTAAAGCCAAAGGACTATTCCTTTGTCGCAGGCACCATGTTTTGGGTTCGCACTTCAATTTTTGCTGATTTTTTTGGAAAATATTCACCCGCGGCCATAAGATCTACTCTTGAAAAAGGGAATGTTCTTGATGCCAGTGGCGGCACGATCACCCATTCATGGGAACGACTGCTAAGCTGGATCGCTTCGGCGAGAGGATATAAAATACAGGGGATCTGATGATGAACAGGTTTTTCATATTAACCCCTGCGCATCAGCCTTCACTGCGTTTACACGCGCAGGGTGATTTGTTGAGTCCTGTGATGCTGCTGGCGATTGATATGCAGGACAGGCAGCAGATAAATAACGTTACACGCATGTGCTTTTCCGGAGATGTTACAGCCCGGTTTGTGATCTGCCTGAGAAATCTTCATGATCCCGGGGTTTTAAATGAGGTACTGGTGCTGCTTTCCCACAGGCTGTATTTCCGCGTATTCAACCAACCGGTTGTTTATTTGGAGTGTGATGGAAATTTTGATAGCCGAATAGTAATGATCAAAAAATTCCTGGATGATCAGGGATTCGAACAACCCCGAATATCCGGTGTGAACAGTAAAGTTTTTAATAGTGGCGATTTTACAGCAGCTCACCTGGCTGGCACAGACCAAAAGGTATTGAGCGAACTGGTTGAATTTGAAAAATATTATACCGCTTACCTGGGCTCACAATTTAACACCGACGATTACTTTATTGTACAGCCAGGCGATGTCCCTGTTGATCATTTTCTCAGGCGCATGAAATCTTTAGTCGATCTATTCCGGTCTGAGCACCCCTATGAGGCCAGTTTGATAAAGAGATTGGTGCAAAGCAATGACATTGCCTTAATACAAACATTGAAGAACAATGCGCTTGAGTCGGAAATAAAAGTGATGGACGAGCTGGCACGATTGCGATCCGGAAATAAAGAGTTGGAAGATATCCTTGAGTTTTATCACAGGGAATACGAGGTGCTCCCTCTTTGGTATAAGCGGGTGGGGCATATTTTAAAAGTGGTAATGGGAAAAAGAAGTTTTAAGTCTCTATTCAGTGATAAAAAGCAACGATAATATCAGTTACTGGTTGTTAACAACGGAGTACCCACCCCAGCATGGCGGTGGCATCAGTACTTATTGTGAGGCTACAGCCCGCATGCTAAGCAGTCGTGGCTACAAGGTGCTTATAATCACACCCGGGGATGTTAAAGATTTTACGATCTCACAACAGGACGGTATCGAGGAAGTTCGTTTCAATGTACAGGATAATGGAACGGAAGCCTTCCTCGGCCATTGCGGAAGGGTAAGTTTCGGGTTTTTGGAGATCGTTAAGAAGTTAATCGGTCTTAAGGGAAAACCAGATATTATTGAAGCGCAGGATTACGAAGGCATCGCTTACTACCTGCTTCAGGCGCGTCATTTGAAGGATCCGGTAGTACAGGGAATTCCCATCGTCATCACTTTACATTCCCCCGCGTTTTTATATTGGGAGTATAACAAGGTCCCTACCTACAGGTTTCCAGAATTCTGGACCTGCGAAATGGAGAAGCATTCGATCATAGCTGCGGATCATTTAATTTCTCCTTCTGCTTTTTTGAAAGCGACGATCGAAGACATATTAAAGGTTCCGCTTCCACCCACGTCGGTCATACCAAATCCGTATACGCTTCCACCGGTTCCGGATATGAAAGCCTCCATTCAAAAAGGTAAGATCGTGTACTATGGAAAATTGTCTGTGCAGAAAGGAAGCTTTGCATTACTGGAGTACTTCAAAGAATTATGGGATGAAGGTTTAGAATACCAGCTACATATTGTTGGTGGAACTGATATTGTATTTCATATAGAAAAGCAAACGATCGGCGATATCGTCAGGCGGAAGTATAGTGATTATATAAAGAAAGGCTTATTACAGCTGCATGGTAAGGTTGAACCTAAAGAAGCCTGGCAGCATGTAAATGATGCGCATCTGATCGTATTCCCCAGTATTGTTGATAACCTTCCATATGCGGTGATTGAAATGATGAGCCTGGGTAAGGTTGTTTTTGCATCAGTACAGGGAGGCCAGCGTGAGATCATTACTGATGGAGAAGACGGATTTCTTTTTGATCATAACATTTCTGGACATTTTAAAAAGAGGCTGACTGAGATTTTGCTTCTTGATGAGCAAAAGCTTGCAGCTATCGGCGCTAAAGCCCGGGCTATCGTAGAATCGAAATTTTCCTTCGACCGCATTTTTAAGGAGAAGGATGCCGTTATAAGATGTTTACAAAATAAGGAGGTTCAGACTATAACGGAATTTCCATTTTTATACCAGGAGCAGCGGCAGGAAATTAATCTTACGGGAGAGGAGAGTTTGTTATCGGTGATCATCCCTTTTTACAATATGGGTGAGATGGTTAGGGAGGCGATTGAATCGGTGAAGGCTAATAAACTGGCTAAGGAGATCATTGTTGTAAACGATGGTAGCACCGAGCCTGGAAGCCTTAACGTCCTGGCTGCGCTTAGGAAAGAAGGGATTAAAGTGATAGATAAAAAAAATGAAGGCCTTGCCAGGGCAAGAAATGATGGGGCCCGGGTCGCAAAGGGGCGATACCTGGCCTTCCTGGATGCTGATGATAAAGTGGGTCCCAACTATTACAGACGTGCCATAGACGTCCTTAGGGCATATACCAATGTTTATTTCGTGGGGGCCTGGGTGCAATATTTTGAGGATTCCAGTAAGCTTTGGCCCTCCTTCACCCCACAGCCACCTTACCTTTTAGTGCACAATCCGGTCAATAGTAGCAGCCTGGTGTATAAAACGGCTGCTTTTTTGCAAGCTGGTCTTAATGACCCCAGGCTGGAATATGGGCTCGAAGATTACGATAGTGTTATTGGCATGATGTCGCAGGGATATAACGGGGTCGTGTTACCGGAAGTGCATTTTTTATATCGCGTCCGGAAAAATTCAATGTTCAGAAAATTAAATGCAACCAAGCTGATCCATGCTTATCAATTTATAACTGGCAAACACCAGTCATATTTTTCAAAGTATTCGACCGGGGTTATCAACCTGTTGAACGCGAATGGGCCCGGGTATTTTTTTGATAACCCGACGGAGGAATTGGAGGTCGTTTCAAAAGTGAAACAAAATGGCCGCCTGACGGGGTTTGCAGTGTCATTTGTCAAATCCAGGCCCTGGTTAAAAAGTTTGGTATTGAGAACTCTTGCATGGGTAAAAAAATAAAATAAATGATTTTAAGTAGTATTTATAGGAATTGGGCTTTGCAAAGCAACAAATTTGAGCGGATCTTCCTGTTGGCTAAGATCGAGTTTAAGCTGAGGTATTATGAGAATCAGCTCGGTCTTATCTGGGCGGTCTTAAAGCCACTGATGGAACTGGGGATCTATTTTGTAGTGTTTAAGACGATTATGAAACAGGACGTCCCTGCTTTTGCATCTTTTCTTTTTATCGGTTTGATCTTTTACAATTTTTTTCTTGAAAGTACGAGCGGTACCATACAGATACTACGCACTAAGAAATACCTGTATGAGTACAGTAATATGAATAAGATTGAAATCTATCTTTCCACCTTGTTCAGCAATTCTATCGGCTTTATATTCAACCTCTGTGTATTCTTTATATTCTACCTCTTTTTTGAACCGGGCGACACAAATGTCACATGGCGTGCTTTGTATCTAATCCCCCTGTACATAAATATTTTCCTGGTGTCCCTGGGATTTTCAATGATCCTGTCGACAACATTTATTTATGCGAAGGATATACACCAGATATGGATGGTTTTTACAAACCTGTTCTTTTTTGTATCACCCATCTTTTACCGGCTCAGTACATTTCGCGAAAGTGTACCGGGTGCCGATTATATCAACCCTTTTGCCGGCATTATCATTAATGCGAGAAAAGTAGTGATGGACAATGTGGATCCGGAATGGGACCTGTTCGCATTTGATTTCGGTTATGCTTTATTAATATTCCTGATAGGGCTTTTATTGTTAAATAAATTCGGCGCGAAGGCTGCGGAAAAATTATGATCATGGACGAGAGTTTATCAATTGTTGCAAAGAATATCAGTAAAACCTTTCACATCAGTGAGGATAGCCACAATACGGTCAAACACCGGCTGTTCAATCTATTCAATCCACCGAGGCGTAAGAAGGTTGAGGCTGTGAAGATGATGTCACTTGAAGTGAAAAGAGGAGAATGTATTGGATTTATTGGCCGCAATGGCTGTGGCAAGTCTACGCTTGTGAAATTATTAAGCGGGGTGTATCCAACCGACACCGGCTATCTCAAGATCAATGGATCAACCATGCTGATGAACCTGGGTGTGGGTATGAGTCATGAATTGACGGCGCGGGAGAACATTTATGTTTCCGGTTCGGTATTGGGATTGAAAATAAAACAGGTCGATGCCATTTTCGATAGAATCATCGAGTTTGCCGAGTTGGATGGATTCGTAGATACTAAGATAAAGTTCTTCTCTTCAGGGATGGCCGCGAGACTGGGTTTTTCAATTGCCGTCAATGCGGGTGCAGATATCATGTTTCTTGACGAAATATTCGCGGTAGGTGATATGAAGTTCCAGGAAAAGGCGATCAAGGTGTTTGAAAGTTCATGGATTGAAGGAAAGACCGTGATATTGATCAGTCATAGTATGGATGTAATAAGAAAATATTGTAATCGCACAGCCTTTATGAAAAATGGCGCGATTGAATATATGGGAGATACTGAAAAGGCGATCGAATTGTATACGGCAGATAATCAGTAGTGTGATGGATTATCAATAGTTCTTTGTTTATGGTTTACCATGATGAATGTGATGAAAAAGGCGAATAAGATCGCGCCGAGGCTTCGGTCGAAATAATTTTCGGTAGCCATGGCCAGCGCGAGAGTGAGCATGATCAGTATGCCCAGTCCATCGCGGTTGCGATAGGCCAGGCCGATGGGTATCAGGATCCAGCCTAATAAAAAAAGTAGCAGACCTGCAACACCCATGCTATAAAGGATGTCAAGGTAGTTGTTATGCACGTTTTTGTTGGTGTCGATGGCAAACTGAAATTGTTTTTGGCGGTAGACCCGGAATAATTCATCCTTTTTATCACCAATGCCTACTCCAGCGATCGGGTGTTCCTGGAATAGCTGCCAGCCGCATTGCCAGGCGGCCAGGCGGAAATTGGCGCCGTTCCACTGATCGGGTGTTAATTCGCCCGCGTAGTGACTTTCTTTGGCCTGACTTTGGAAGTTAAATTGGGTGTAGGCCAGCTCCCTAAAGCGATTGATAGTTTGAGGGAAAAATTTCAGGATCAGAAAACCCACAACGATCATGCCTGCCAGCAGGGTGGCGCCCTCCAGGTATTTTTTCTTTTTTAACATAAAATAAAAAGAAAAAATCAGGACGGAGCTGTACAGTATCAGCATCATATTCCGACTGGCTAGTAAGTAGCTGATGATGAATAAGAACCCGACGGCCACAACCAGCCAAAGCTTGCGTTTTCGCGAAAGTGAGGAGAAAAACAAATGGTAAGCAAATACATAAATAGAGATGTTGACAAGCAGGGAAGTGTAGATAGATTGTTGCCCGATAAACAAGGTTAATGCATCGTTGTAAAGCCAGACCGAATCATTGGTTTGTTGATAACGTGCTACGGCCAGGAAAAGACTGGTGAGACAGGCGAGGGTTACGATGATGGAGCAACCCAATAGTATCCTGTTACGTTGCTCTTTACTAAGACCGATCAGTCCGACGCTGATGGGAAATAGAAATAAAGGCAGACGCAATTGGATCGCACGCGCTCCGTCCGATTTGTTTTCGGATACAAACCAGCTTATGAACATCATGATGGCAAAGGCCAGCATGAACCAAACATATTTCCGTTCTTTAAAAAGATTAAGTTTTTGCGCAGGAGTATTGAAAAGCATCGCAACAAGTACAAGAAGGCCCATAGTAAAAACCTTCATAGCTATAGCGAATGAAAAAAATAAAGATGCGATGAACAAGTATATACAAACTGCAAAAATATTTTCCCTTTTCATGGAGAATGATTGTTCCGGCAAAGGTAGTTGCTGAGTATCCTCGGGGATAAAAATGTTTTTAGTGTGAAAATGAAAACTAAACAAACTATGGAATTACTATCGGTTGTTATTATAACCTATAACGAAGAGAAAAATATTGGAAGATGCCTGGATTCTGTAAAGGACGTGGCAGATGAGATCATTGTGCTGGATTCATATTCCACCGACGCGACGGTTCAGATCGCGGAATCAAAAGGAGCGACCGTATACCGCCAAAAATTTGCCGGATATATTTCCCAGAAAAATAAAGCGCTTGAGCTGGCAACTCACAATTATGTGTTGAGCCTCGATGCGGACGAAGCACTGGATGAAACACTGAGGACGTCTATCTTAAAAGCGAAAGAAGGATTTGCATTCCGCGCTTATAAAATGAACCGGTGTGCAAACTACAGGGGTTCATTCATTCGTCATGGCAGCTGGTATCCGGAAGCCAAAGTGCGGTTATTCGACAGGAGATTCCTACGCTGGGGTGGTTTCGATCCCCATGATCGGGTGATTGTGCCTTCCAATGTTGCAGTTTGCCCGCTGAAGGGCGACCTGCTTCACTATATCTGTGAATCGGTAGATGAACACAAGAAGAGAAACGATAATTTTTCAACTATTGCAGCCCGCTCGCTTTATCGTTTGGGGAAAAAGACAAACTGGTTAAAGATCCTGGCGAGTCCTACGTGGTCATTCCTGTATGCTTATTTATTTCGTGCAGGTTTCCTAAATGGTTACAACGGCCTCATGATCGCTTATCACCAGGCGCGTTATCA
>JAEZRB010000068.1 GCA_023412975.1 Bacteroidota bacterium
CCGGGAAGCCTGCATGTACGCATGCGGGTGGTGGTCACGCCAATAATCTCCGCCTGGCCATCGCTAATTCCTGCAACTCCTATTTTACCCATATTTACAGGATGGCCGCTGACAACCCGAAATATAAAAATGTGAGGAACGGTTATATGAAGTGGAAGGAATACCTGAATAATTTCGGGCTGGGTACGAGGCTGGGGGTTGATCTTCCCAGTGAAGACCGGGGTTATATTCCCGATACCTCTGTTTACAATAAAGAATACCGCGGTTCATGGAGCTCCTGTACCAATCTTACCCTTGGTATCGGCCAGGATAAGATGGGTGCTACACCACTGCAACTGGCCAATGCCATGTGTATCATTGCCAACAAGGGTTATTATTACACGCCGCATTTTGTAAAAAATATTGAAGGTGAAACGGAAGCAGATTCCGCGCTGCTGAATAAATACCGTGTAAAACATGAGGTATTGACACATATCCCCGATGCGGCATTTGATGCCGTTATGGATGGCATGGAAGATGTGGTTACCTATGGTACGGCCAGACGTGCACGCATACCAAATATCAGCGTATGTGCAAAGACCGGTACAGCGGAAAAATACACCTACCTCGATGGAAAAAGGATCAAGCTCGACGACAACGCCCTGTTTGTAGCATTTGCGCCAAAAGAGGATCCAAAGATTGCGATCGCTGTTGTGGTTGAGAATGCTGGTTATGGTGGCACCTGGGGTGGTCCCATCGCACGTATCCTGATGGAAAAATACCTGAACGATACGATCTCAAAGGAAAGCCAGAAAGAGTATGAGATCTATTCGAACACCAATAAAATGCCTAAGCATTTGAAACGCCTGCAGTATAAAGAGGATTCAATCCGTGCGTTTAAATGGTTTGAGATGACAAAAGACAGCAGTTATATCAAGAAGTATACACTTCACAGGATCTCCACCGGACCTATAGAGAAGAAAGAACTACCTGGAAAATCCAAAACATCGCAGTCTGCACTGGCGATCGTTCCTACTGAAAAATTATTACCCAAACAACGCCTCCATCCCGTAATCATTGCATGAGTCATAATAATCCCGCTATATCAAAAGGTATCGACTGGAGCATTGTAGGGATATACCTGCTGCTTGTAGGCATTGGTGTGATGGCCATATTCGGAGCTACTTATGATGAAGGCGACCCGATCCTGCAAAGCTTTCTTGGTTTCAAAACAGACTACAGCAAGCAATTTTATTTTTTCGTCGTATCAATTGTCATCGGGCTGCTGATCCTGCTTACCGACAGTAAATTCTTCCCGGCTACCGCCAATATCTGGTATGTAGCGGGTATTCTATTATTATTAATGGTATTCCCATTCCACTCGGAGGTGAAAGGTACCAAGTCGATCATCCGGCTGGGCGGTTTCCAGTTTCAGCCTGCTGAGTTTTGTAAAATATGCGTGGCGCTGGCATTGGCAAAATATCTGTCACGACCCGAAACTGATTTTAGTAGAACAAGATCACAGCTGATCGCGACGGCAATTGTACTTTTTCCCGCTGCACTCACCATCCTGCAGAAAGAAACCGGGCTGGCACTGGTGTTCTTCTCTTTCTTCCTGGTAATGTACCGCGAAGGTTTGCCGTCGATCGTATTGATTGTGGGTTTCGCACTGGCTACCCTGGTGGTGGCTACGCTGTTGCTGGAGAAAAATACACTGGCACTGATTCTGACGGGCATAGCATTGTTGATCGTTTTCCTGATGCGGCGACAGATAAAAAAGCGACGGACTATCCTGATCCGGATCGTTATGATCTGGTTCTTATGTGTGGGGCTGCAGCGGTTTGGGGTGCCTTTTATTTTCAAAAACCTGCTCGCCAAACACCAGGTAGAGCGGATCTACAGTACTATCGGCCGCGATGTACCCAGTGAATACATGAAAGGTGAAGCGGCGGTAGCTGGGAAGAAAGTTGAGAATACAGCCGATTATAACGTAAAGCAATCCAAGATCGCGATCGGCAGTGGTGGCTTGCTTGGTAAAGGCCTGCTAAAGGGTACGCAGACAAGGTATGGGTTCGTTCCTGAACAGCGCACCGACTTTATTTTTGATACCATTGGTGAAGGGTTTGGCTTTGTAGGCAGCTTTGTATTGCTAAGTATTTACCTATTTTTATTATTCCGGATTATCGCCATAGCGGAAAGGCAACGAAGTGTGTTCAGCCGCTGTTACGCATATGGCGTCGCATCTGTTTTCTTTTTCCATATCGGTATAAACCTGGCCATGACGGTTGGTTTGGCACCGGTAATCGGTATCCCGCTTCCGTTTATTAGTTATGGTGGAACATCTTTACTCACTTTTACGATACTTCTTTTTATTCTGGTGCGACTCGATGCGGACCGGCAGATGGTGCTGCGATAACAGGGGACTGTATCCTGAAAATTCGCGCCCCCGGCGATCAATCTTCATTTCGCTAATTTCGCTGCTGAATATTTATTTCTACCAGTATGAAGATCATCCCCCTGTCGGAAGGCACGTTTACGATAGATAAGACAAAACTTTTTGTTCCCTTTGATCAGCAGTCTCATGACTTGCAGTCGCGGCCCGTTGGAAGCCTGTTGGTAGAGATACAGCCATTTGTAGTCATTACGGAGAAAGATATTTTGTTACTTGATACAGGTCTCGGCTTTGCAGGTGGTGAGGGTAAAATGCAATTGCACCGCAATCTCACGGAAGCAGGTATCAACCCTTCCGATATCACAAAGGTTTTGATGAGCCATTTGCATAAAGACCATGCTGGTGGCGTCACCAGGGAAGATCATCGCGACCAGTTGTGCCTCCCTGATGCTACCTATTATATTCAAAAACGCGAAATGGAATTCGCTTATGAAAAAGGTTTGCCATCATTTATTCCCGATGAATTGGAAACGCTCAAAAGTTCGGACAATGTGGTATGGCTTCAGGAAGATGAAGGTGCGATTGATGATTATATCCAATACAGGATCACAGGGGCACATTCACCATTTCACCAGGTCTTCTGGATAAAAGAGGGAGAGGAAACTGTTTTTTTTGGTGCTGACGATGCACCGCAGCTTCAACAGATGAAGCACCGCTTTGTTGCCAAGTATGATCATGACGGGAAAAAAGCCATGGAGTTGAGAAGGCAATGGTGGCAGCAGGGGGAAGAGGAAAAATGGACCTTTCTATTTTACCACGATGTAAAGAATCCTGTGTACCGGTTCTGATCCGGGTTCTTAATTATTTGGATTCCCGCTACGTCGTAACGGGCGGTTCCCACCGCGACGGTCCCTGATCGTTTTTAATTCCTGTATAAATCTATCCTGTTGGTTGAAAACCTGGTTACCTCTTTGCTCACCAAGTATCTCGCGGAACTGTGTACGATAACGAAGTCTCAGATCAACGATCTTTTGTTGCAATACCAGCTTGTCGCCGCGGTTGGTGCGAATGGTTTGTCTCCATTCTTTAAAATAATTCAGGAATACCGGCGTGAACTTTTTTGATTCATCCTTCGAAAGGTTCAGCCTTTTCTGGATGTACTCGTTCATCTTGTCACGGATTTTTTCATTGCCGTGATCGTCATCATCCTGGGCAAACGAAAGCCCGGTAACAAACAATAAACTTAATATGAGTAAAATTTTTCGCATCGTTTAATTCCAAATTAATTCATCTGAATTACCATTGTCAAGAAGCGCTGTTTCTGTTAAGAAATCCTGGATCTCTTTATCAGAAACATCCATCAACAGGTCCTTTATATCATCCCGGCTATCCATTTTTGTGAGGTCAGGTTTTTCTGAAGTGGCAAGTTCTACAAACTCGCTGATATCATCAGTGCTAACCTTTTTGAGATTTTTCTCCACCCAAACGATAGATTTTGTTTCGGGATCCACCTCATTTTTACCAAACATAAAAAATCCAAGTAGTGAAACAAAAGCGACCACAACTGCCGCGGCAGCATACCTAAGCCATCTACGGCTGTTGTTTATAGACACAACTTTCGCTTCTCTGTCGCTATGCTTTACACCTTGAAGAATGCGGGCGGGTAAATCTTCAAAATATCCTGCGGGAACGGAATAAGTTGTTTTATGCTTTAAATCCCTCAGTATCGGCGATAAGGCTTCCTGCCCGGTTATATCGCTTTCCGCACTACCAGCTTTAATCAAACTTTCAGAGAGGCTGTTGAAGTAATCACCAGGAACAGTAAAGGGCGTCTTTTTAGGAATACTATTCAATAGTGGAGAAAGTGTTTCCAGTTCTTCCCCGGGAGTTGCCGCTTCCATGGCCTTGATCCTCTTCAGCATATCAGCAGCAAATCCTTCAAAATAGCCCTCGGGAACCTGGTAGCCGGGATGGCCGGCAGCCCCGATACTGCTTTGCAATTCATCTAATTCGCCTAATATGTCTTTCCTTTGCGTCATGCCAGTAGTCAGACTGTTTATTAGTCTGTGGGTTTAATGATTTTTAATATATTCTTCAATTTTTTTCACGGCGTGGTGGTAGCTGGCTTTTAAGGCTCCTTCGCTGGTTTCCAGCACTTTACTCATTTCCTCATAGGGCATTTCATCATAATACCGCAATTGAAATACAATTCTTTGTTTTTCAGGAAGTTGCTGAATGCCAAGCTGTAATTTCCATTCTAACTTATTGGCATCGAAGTTTTCATCTGCTTTGATCTTATTGCTGAGACCCGATTCATCCTCACCCAGGCTGACCAGGCTGCGTTTTTTCTGTTGTTCAAGGAATGTCAGGCATTCATTTGTGGCCACGCGGTAAAGCCAGGTATAAAGCTGGCTGTCTTCACGAAAATTTTCCAGTCCCTTCCATACACGTATAAAAACATTTTGCAATACATCGTTGGCGTCATCGTGATCTACCACCATACGCCGGATATGCCAGTAAAGTTTTTCCTGGTATTTTTTTACAATGGCCGTAAACGCCTTTTCCTTCGTGGCGGGTTCACGAAACTGTACCAGTAGCTCTGTATCGGATAGGGAGGTTAATGACATTTATGAGGAATTGGTAATTAGTAATTGGATTTTGCCAAGGCGTGTTTCTGGATGGTGGATACTGGATACTTGATACTAGATACTGGATACTGGCACAGCTAATTCCTAACTCCTAATTCCCAATATCTAATTCCCAACTCAACCTTTCCGCTGCATAACCTTCTCAGCTGCCTGCACGATATCTGGCACATCGAGGCCATATTTTTTCAACAGGTCGGTAGGTTTGCCGCTTTCGCCAAATGTATCTTTTGTTCCCACGTATTCAATGGGTATGGGATGGTTTTTAACGGCACATTGTGCAATCGCATCGCCCAGCCCGCCGATAATATTATGTTCTTCTACGGTTACCGCGCATTTTGTTTTGCGGATTGAATTGATCACGGCAGCTTCATCCAGCGGTTTGATCGTATGAATATTTATCAATTCAACACTGATCCCTTTTTCCTGCAGGATCGCGCCGGCCTGTATGGCATTCCATACCATATGGCCGCAGGCGAATATGCTTACATCGGTGCCTTCTGAAAAATACTGAGCCTTACCGATCTGGAAATCTTCTTCTTTCGTGAAAATAGGCCATACGGGCCTGCCAAAACGCAGGTACACAGGTCCCTGGTAATCGGCAATGGCCATGGTCGCGGCTTTTGTCTGCGCATAATCGCAGGGTACAATCACGGTCATACCGGGCAGCATCTTCATCAGTCCAATATCCTCGAGTATCTGGTGCGTAGCGCCGTCTTCTCCCAGGGTAAGTCCTGCATGCGAAGCACAGATCTTTACATTTTTACCGCTATAAGCCACCGACTGGCGAATCTGGTCATATACCCGCCCGGTAGAGAAGTTTGCAAATGTGGTGGTATAGGGAATTTTTCCGCCGATGGTGAGGCCCGCCCCGATGCCAATCATATTGGCCTCAGCGATACCACATTGAAAAAAGCGTTCCGGGAATTCCTTGATGAACTGGTTGAGTTTTAAGGAACCGGCCAGGTCAGCCGTAAGCGCAACAATATTGGGATTCCTGCGGGCTGCTTCCACGATACCATCACCGAAGCCACTCCTGGTGTCTTTATTTCCTGTCGACTGAATTTCTTTTAATGACATAAGCGAAAATTGGAGCAGCAAAAGTAAGGTAAAGGTGCCTCACCCCCAACCCCCTCTCCGCACGGAGAGGGGGCTAGTGCCCTAAACTATAAAAAGACTTTGATCAATCCAGAATCAAGTATCCAGTATCCAGCATCCAGTATCCCTCCTCCGCTAAAGCTTCGGCGGGCAGGCCCACTCCTGATTCCCGACTCCCGGCTCAATTCAGCTCCAGCGGTTTTCCTCCGAAAATCGTACTATCAGCACTAAGCCTTTGTTCCCATTGCCAGGCCGTCAGCATCATTTCATCGAGTGTGAATTTTGGATCCCAGCCCAGTTTTTTACGCGCCAGGTCGTTATTGGCATAGATAGCGATTACATCACCGGGGCGGCGTGGACCGATCTCGTAGTTCAGTTTGACCTCGCTTACTTTTTCAAAAGAGCGGATGGCTTCCAGCACGGTCACGCCATTGCCGGTGCCCAGGTTAAACACTTCACAAAGCGTTTCTGATTTATCCTGCTCGAGGTATTCGATCGCCAGCGTATGCGCATGCGCGATATCGCATACATGAATAAAATCACGAATGCAGGAACCATCGCGGGTATCATAGTCATTGCCATGCACCATCATCTTTGGCAGTTTGCCGATTGCTGTTTGCGTAATGGCAGGCACAAGGTTTTGCGGTTTACCGATGGGCATTTCTCCAATATGTACGGAGGGATGTGCGCCAACGGGGTTGAAATATCGTAGCAGGATGCATTGTGTCAGGCTGCTTTTGGCAAATTCACTGATGATCTGTTCACCCATTTGTTTGGTATAACCATAGGGTGATTCGGCAGCCTTGGGAGGCGTTTCCTCCGTAACAGGAATATGATCGGGATTCCCGTAAACAGTGCAGGAAGATGAGAAAACAAAGAAGGGTACTTTAAATTCCTGTACACATTTCAGGAGATTGATCAGCGAAACCAGGTTGTTTTCAAAATACATCAGCGGTTTTTCTACCGATTCTCCTACGGCTTTGTAGGCTGCGAAATGAATGATGCCGGTGATGTCTTCGTTTTCCTGGAAAATGGCGAAAGTATCGTCGAAATTGCAGAGATCTACCTTATAGTTTTTTACTTTCCTACCGGTGATTCTTTCAATTCCCTCAAACATCGCCGGGTTGGAACGGCTGTTGTTGTCGACGGAAATTACATTGTGCCCGTTTTCGATGAGGTCTACAATGGTGTGAGAACCAATATATCCGGAACCACCTGTGACTAATATTGTACCCATATTTACCATCTTTTTTCCTGCACGCAAAGGTGGGGAATATCAGGCAATCCATGAATTAAAGTTCATAGCGACTATGAGATGTAAAATACAGGTTAGAATTAAGCGAACGAAGCCTAGAAAATCTTCATAAAAAGGCGAACGATCGTGTACACCAGCGCAGCCAGCGCACCGCTAACAGGTATGGTGAGTATCCAGGCCCAGAGCAGGTTTACAGTCACGCCCCATCTTACAGCTGAAAGACGTTTGGTGGCGCCTACGCCTATGATGGAGCCCGTGATGGTATGCGTGGTACTTACAGGAATTTTTAACGCTTCGGTGACGAACAGAGTAATGGCACCGGCAGTTTCAGCTGCCACACCTTCAAAAGGTGTAACCTTTGTGATCTTGGTACCCATGGTCTTCACGATCTTCCAGCCACCGCTCATAGTGCCTGCAGCGATAGCCGTGTAACAGGCCAGGGGCACCCACACCGGCATTTGTTCAAAATCGCTGATACTCCCGTTGGCGATCAGGGCTGCGGTGATGATCCCCATTACTTTTTGTGCATCATTCCCCCCGTGACCAATACTAAATGCCGCGGAAGATACGAGCTGCAACCTTTTGAACCAGGAATTGGCCCTGTGTGCATTGAGTGTGCTAAGGAAAAATGTGAAGCTGGCCATAATCACAAGAATAAATGCCAGCAGTATCCATTTAAAATTTTTTGAATAGAAGATTACCTGCCAGATATAAGTATCGTAGTGCGTACCCGAGGAAACCACGGTACGATCAGTTTCCAGACTGTAATACAGGAAAAATGCCACGGACGCTAATACCGCCATGGATAGTAATTTAGGCTGCAGACCCTTTTTAAAAGAATGAATAAACCATAGTGAAATTACAAATGCCATGATCATTCCGACGAGCGGTGCCAGGAAAATAAATGAGGCTGTTTTTAAGATCACGGTTGAGTTCACAGCGCCAAATCCGGCACTGGCCACCGCAGCACCTGCGAAGCCCCCAATGAGGGTATGTGAAGAGGAAGAAGGTATTCCAAGCCACCAGGTAAGCAGGTTCCAGCTGATTGCAGCTATAAGGCCGGAGAAAATAACCACCATCATTTCATTGCCCGCAATATCCTCCGGGTGTACAGTCTTGGCTACGGTATCGGCTACACCATGATCCTTAAATATAAAATAGGCTGCGAAATTGAAGACAGCCGCCCAAACCACGGCCTGGAAAGGCGTGAGTACCTTGGTGGATACAATCGTGGCAATGGAATTGGCTGCATCATGAAAGCCATTTATATAATCGAAGATCAGTGCCAGCGCGATTATAACAATGAGGAAAGTAGCCATATATAATTTGAAAATTTGGGAATTTGAAGATTTGAAAATGTAATTAAATTACCGCGTGCAGTTAATTTTCAAATTAACACATTTTCAAATTTTCAAATTACTTAAGAGTATTTGATGATGATGGATTCAATCACATTACTTGCATCCTCGCATTTATCGGTCACGATCTCCATCACCTGGTAGATCTCTCTTTTTTTAATCACTTCCTTGGCGTCGGGTTCGGTTGCAAAAAGTTTTTCGATACTCATGTCGAAGATATCGTCGGCCTGGTTTTCGATGCTGTTGATCCTTACCAGTGCTTCGGTAATATTGCGCATGTTTTTCATGTCGCGCAATTCGTGTACTGCGATACGCACCTGCTGTGCCGCCTGTTCGATCAGTTCCGCCATTTTCTGCATCCCCGTATCGTTAGGATTGACGCGATAAAAATTGATCTTCTTGGCAGAAGCATAGATATAGTCGGCCACATCATCAAGCGATGTTGCGAGGTAATGGATATCTTCCCGGTCGAAGGGGGTAATAAAATTGCGTCCCAGTTCAGTAAACACACTATGCGTGAGTTCATCGTTGGCATGTTCCAGGTCTTCCACCTGGCTGATCAACGAAGCTCTTCTGTCAAAATCGGTCTCGGCGACGATCTCTTTCAGTTTCAACGCCATGCCATGTCCGTTCTCAGCCATTTTTTCAAACAGCTCAAAGAATATTTTATTTTTCGGTGTAAAGATCTTTAGGAAGGAATTGAGCCCCATAGTTAGATATTTTTAATACCCGGTATTGATGGCTGCGAAATTACCGGCTTACTTATTGTTATGAGGTTTACCCGGCAGAGTTAATGATTATTTAATATTGAGATAATAATTCGATAACCTGCGCTTAACAAACATTATTTATATGGCTGTAGTATATTGCGGCGCACAATTTCCGGTTATTTTAATATTAAGAAATGGTAAACAAGGTGTTAAGAAAGGTTGTTCCCGTCCTGGCGTTATTAATTTCCGTGAATGGATTTTCACAACGGTACCTTTCTGATTTTGATCCCAGGTTGTTTATCAAGGATACCGTGCGACCTGTGTTGAAGCGATTTGAGAATCTCAGGATAACCGGGTATATCCAGCCCCAGTTCCAGGTAGCTGAGACCAAAGGCGCTGAATCTTATAATGGCGGTGATTTTTCGGAACACGCCGATAGCCGGTTTATGCTTCGTCGTGCCCGGGTCAAGATCGATTATTTCCTGACATCACCGGATAGTTTACCCAGGGCTCTTTTTACTTTCCAGGTCGATGCCACGGAAAGAGGGGTAGCCCTGCGCGATATGTTTGTGAAATTATATGAAACAAAAAAGAATTTTTTATCGATGACCGCGGGCATGTTTGCGCGACCCTTTGGATATGAGGTCAATCTTTCCTCGACGTTCCGGGA
>JAEZRB010000058.1 GCA_023412975.1 Bacteroidota bacterium
AACAGTTCAGCAACATAACATCGGATAACTCCAGCCATCCCGAGCACCCGCATTTTACACCTGGGATTGTCAGTATACTTGAAAAGCCAGGATTTGAAGCTTATTTATCGGAACACAATTTATACGACACTATTCCTGCACTTTATTATACAATCCAGAAAAACAGTTCGGGTGCCTTGTCGGCGCAACACTCCCTGAATGATCCTGCCATACCGGTGCATGGCAACTTTACCGTGAGGGTGAAACCAAATGAGGAACTTCCTGGTAAATGGTACGATAAAGTGATTTTGCAGCGGGAATTTGGTGGAAGGAAAACGATGCGTAAAGCAAGATATGAGAATGGTTTCCTGGTTGCAGACTTTGGTGACTTCGGTAATTTCCAGGCATTCCTTGATCTTGAACCTCCAGCAATCAGTGGACTCGGAAATGCCGACACGTTAAACTTAAGCGGTGCTTCCAGTATTGTACTTCAACCTACTGATAATTTTGGTATCCGTAGTTTCAGAGCTGAGCTTAACGGTGAATGGCTTCGTTTTACCAACGATAAAGGCAGGTTGTATGTCTACAAATTCGATGAAAGGTGTCCATATGGTGTACATGAATTGAAAGTAACAGTGGTAGACCTGGCAGGCAACACAACGACACGCACCTGGTGGTTTAAAAGAGCGGCTTATACTCCCCCGAAGAAAAAACCGGTCAAACGGACCAGTACCAGGAAAAGCCCTGCTAGAAAGCGTAAATAATTTCAAATCTTAGTATGGTAGTATTAAAGGAAGGTGACAGAGCACCGGAATTTAGCGGAATAAACCAGGAGGGTAAAGCGATCTCCCTTTCTGATTATAAAGGCAGAAAAGTTGTTTTGTATTTCTATTCGGAAGCGGGCTCACCAACCTGTACGATCGAATCCTGCAATCTGCGCGACCACTATGATCTTCTGAAAAAATATGGATTTGAAGTGATCGGTGTAAGTCCGGATGATGAACGAACTCAAAATAAATTTGCATCAAAATATAAGTTGCCATTCCCCCTGGTAGCGGATACATCACATGTGGTATTGGAAAAATATGGTGTCTGGGACCAAAAGAAACTATTTGGAAGGGAATACATGGGTGTGCTTCGCACAACATTTGTGATAGATGAAAAAGGGATAATAAGAAAGATATTTCTTAAGCCCAGGAACAAGGCACATGCAGAGGAGATTCTGGAGGCAATGGGATAGTCATACCGGCATTTTAGAGGCAACCTGGTATTAGATTTTCCCGTTTATTCGGAAAATTGAGCTTATGCATAAAATTGCCGTACTGTTATTCTTGTTGAGCTCGTTGAGTGTCTCGTCGCAGGATTCGATTAGTACCTCTTCAGCTTCATCGCCTCAACCTGACTATATCTGGATTTTTTCATCTCCACGGCTGATAAATGCCAACACGGTAGAATTAGTACCTAGGGGTATACTTGAGTTTAAAGTCACGCATAATTTTGGTGACATCGCAGGTGACCAGGGTGGTATAAAAAATTTCTTTGGGTTGGACGGTGCTACTGATATTCGGATCGGGTTTCAATATGGGTTGAGTAATAAAGTGAATCTCATCGCTGCAAGAGCAAAGGGTATGAATCTTGTTCGACAGCTTTATGAACTAGGCATCAAATATCGCTTCTTACAACAAGCCAATGGTGGTGGTCATCCAATTTCGGCGGCATTATTTGCAAATGCGGTCGTATCCACTGTAACGGCCAATGCAAACCCTGACCGGGAGAATTCATTCGATAACTTTTCTGACAGGCTGAGCCAGACGGTTCAGTTAATGGTTGGCCGCAAATTCGGAAACATCAGTATTCAATTAAATCCGACACTTGTTCACACGAATTATGTGGTGCCGGGAGATGAGAAAACCTTGTTCGCTCTTGGTGGCGCATTGCGTATACCTGTAAAAGGCAGGTTTAGTCTGCTGGCAGACTATTTCCATACATTTCGTAGTCAAAGCAGTATAGATATGTTTAAGCTGCAGGACATCAGGTTTTATGATGTTTTGGGTGTGGGAGTAGAGTTTTTAACAGAGGGGCATGTTTTCCATCTGAATTTTACCAATGCAACCGAGATACTGGAGAACCGTTTTATACCACGCACCGTCACATCATGGGGCAAGGGTCAATACCGCTGGGGATTTACTGTTTCGAGAGATTTTGATATGATCAGGAAAAAAAGGAATCGAAAATAGCTTTCACAGCATGAACAGTTGGTTTAAAAAGGGTTCTTGTGAATACAGGAACCCTTTGTGTACTGGACATTGATGGCCGGATTAAAACTGTTGATCTTTGTGCAGCATTTAAATCGGAGAATCAATAACAGAATCGAAGGGTCGGGAATGATAGTTGCTTGTGCGGTTGAGCGCGCTTTGGGTTCGATGATGCTTTACCGGGAGATTTGCTGCGAGCTCGAAATTTGCTGCCCTTCGAGTTCCCCTGGCGGGGCCCTCCCTCCCCCGCCACCACCTCCGTTTTGCATAGGGACAGGGTTTCAGACAATATCATACCTGATCGGTATTCCCAATCCCTGCTTCTCACCAAATCCCATCGGAAGTTGTTTAGCTAATCAACACTTCATGACTTCACCGAAACTGGCATGCTTTGCCCGGATCAATCATATTCAAATATCAATAAGCCAGGCATCAATACCATGTGAAAAACACCGGAAGAAAACGGGAAAATATGGAGCCGCTATTTTTTCTTTGAGAAAGGTTTATATCCCACTGTAAACAATACTCCTGCATTATTCAATTTGACTTTTCCAACTCCGATACCGCTGACCGGAAATTTAATATAAGGTTCTGCCAGAAGGGTCAGTTGATTGCTGAGATGATACCGGTAACCACCAGACACCCCAACGACAGAAAACAAGTGCGAATTTTCATTTTTGTATGTGCGATCATAATACTGCGATTGACCCCAGTTATTGTTATAGTAATAGCCATAGGTCTCTCGCTTCATAATATAAGAGGAGACGCTACCCGCCAGAAACCAGTTATGTTTTTTCACCTGGTTGAAATGATAAATCAGGGACAGGGGGATTTCATAGACAAAACAGTCTGCTTCTACTTTCTCGAGGTTGTTGATAGGGTATGGCATTTTGTAGCTGGCAGAATCAGCATTGTATTTTTTATCACCTGCGTAAAAGCCTGTCCGTACAACAAGGTTTTTATTAAGGGCATAAGTAAGACCAATACCATATTGCAATTGCATGCGACCCAGCCTGTCGACGCTCACTGCGCTGATATCAGGACCTGCAGAAAAATTAACACTGAATTTTTCACCAAATGAGCTCGTCGATTTTTTTAACGGCGTTACATTTTCAGTAATTGCGGCAGAATCGCTGGGTTCTGGCTGTTCGTTGGTGATTAGATTGCTGCTATTTTCAATAACTTTTTCTGTTGACTTATCTGAATTATCGTCGTTTATTTTTTGGTTAAGATCACTGGTAATGGAAGACGGATCAGGTGTTGGATTTGGTTTCTGACCAGGCGAATGAACAGGAGTTCCGGTATTAATTGGATTGCCACTCGCAACGGGTTGTGTAAATGCTAAAGTGCTATTATCAGCTTTTGCTTCAACCGGTTTCTTTAAATTTTTATAATGTACCACTGGCCTGGTTTCAATTACTGGGTTCAGTTCAGACTGGTATTGTTTTTCTAGCTGTTCTGGCAGGTCGACTCTATCTACTTCTTTTGCACCCGGGGATGCAGGGGTAGTGCTGGCTTCTTTAGTAGCATGCGGTGAAGGCGAAGAGTTTTTCGTACCGGTATTTAGTGTAGTGGGTAAATCGTCTGGCTGCGCCTTCCTCGAAATAACAAAGTAGGTGGCGATACCGAGGCCTAACAAAATAGGAAACAGCAGGAAAATGAATCTTCTTCTTTTCTTCTCCTGTGGCAGATGCTTTTCCAGCAGCACTTCCATCTCATTCCATGATTTTTCGGGATGAGGGGAATAATCGCGGTTCTCGCCTTCCTGCATTCTCTTATTTAATTCATCAAACCACATTTTTTCTCAATATTTCATTTTGTCTGAACAATATTTTCTGCAATTGCTTCCTCGCTTTTGCCAGGTTGGATTTGGACGTGCCTACCGAAATACCCAGTTCTTTTGCGATCTCCTCATGACTAAAACCTTCGATAATAAACAGGTTCAGGACGGTGCGGTACCCTGGTGTCAGGAACTTAATTGCACTTAATATTTCATCGTAAGATATTTTCGAAATGGAATCTTCTTCGGGATCGGGGAGATGCATATACGTTTCATTCAGTTCCTTCGCCATGCTATGCTTATGGTTTTTCCGAAAATGATCGATGGCCGTATAGATCATGATCTTTCGAAGCCATCCTTTAAAGGAACTGACTGTGTCGGTATAAGCTGGTTTGAAACGATAGATTTCGACAAAGACTTTCAGGAAACCGTCATTGAGGATTTCGTTGGCATCTTCTTCGTGGGCGGTATATCGGTGGCAGATAGACATGGCATATCCATAGAAAGAGCTATATAACATTTTCTGGCTCTCCCTATTGTTCAGGGCACATCCCCTGATATGTTTTTCCAATTCCTGCTCCGACAGCAAATCCGGTTGGTTTAGTTAGAAATCGTACAATTAGGTGGGGTGAGTTGCCTTTATAAGTTACATTATTTTTCTGTGGGAAGGATCCATTCTACTTCGCCCAGGTCCAGGCTTTCTTCAATTCCATGTTCGATAACCAGGCGGCCATTTGACAAAACAGATTTAATTAAGGCGTCAAATACTCGACTGCCCTTTTTCAGCTTTACGATTTGATCGCGTTTGTAAAGCTTAGCTAAGTATTCCTCGTATATAACTGCAAAACCCTTAGAAGCCAGTTGATTAAAATAATTATCAACCCATTGACAGAGCTCCCGGGCCAGGCTGGCCGGGTCAAAATTCTTCGAGGTGATCTGTTTAAGTGAGACCGCGTTTTTAAGGTCTGAGGGAAAATATTCCTGGTTCAGGTTAATGCCAATTCCGACGATGGCCCACTGCCATTCGCCATATGCAGAGTCGCTGTTTGTGGACCCGGCC
>JAEZRB010000064.1 GCA_023412975.1 Bacteroidota bacterium
AACTGCCACGGTAAGGAGGCCTAAACGCTAACGACTAAGAATGAGAGGTTTGGGATATACCCAAGAAACTAACATTTTTTAGAAATAGGTATTTTTACTATTGCAGAATCGTAAAGTCGACATTAGTTTTGTGTTAGTTACGACGCAGAAATCGAACAACTCGCATAAACTCCGACACTGTTCGGATCAAAATATCAACAATGGACGGTTGGAAAAGAAAGGCCCCGGATAATTCCGGGGCTGCTTTTTTTATATATGCCCACCATTGGTGGACGCTAACTTATTCTTAATCAAGAGCTTTAAGAAAGCTAAAACGGCTTCTTAATATTGTATTTCTGGTTATAGCGCTCATTGAGAAGTTTGTGTTTATCAGTAAGGTCGATCTTGCGCCCCTGGATAAATGCATCAGTTATTACGCTGGTCCGCATATCCAGGATATCGCCTTCGCTGATCACGATATTGGCATCCTTTCCCTCTTCCAGGCTTCCGGTCTTGTCGGCAACACCGAGGATCTTAGCCGCATTCAGGGTGATCGCCTGGAGTGCTTCCTCCTGGGTAAGACCATAAGCGGCGGCAGTTCCCGCATTGAATGCGAGGTTACGTCCGCGGGTCTGACCGTCATCATCGGTGATGGAAAACAGCACACCTGCTTTTTGTAGCGCTGCTGCAGTCTTGTAGGGCTGATCAACATCGTCGTCATCGAGCGTAGGAAGACTATGTGACGACTGAAGGACGACTGCAACATTGTTTTCCTTCAACAGGTCGGCAACCTGCCAGCTATCACTTCCTCCTACTATCACGAGATCAAAACCAAATTCTTTTGCCAGGTCCATGGCCACCAGGATCTGGCGGGCAGTATTAGCATGGACATACAATTTCTGGGTTTTGTCGAACAGTTTTTTTGTTGCTTCAAACTTAAGGTTGGTCACGTCTTTTGAAGGCGCCGCATGATACGCTCTTGCCTCCCGGAAAAAAGTTTTCACCTCTTCCATTTTGTCCAGGCCTTCTTTCACCGGATCAGAGCTGGCCTGTGGCCCCCTGCCAAATCCACCGCCGCGGCCAAACCTGGGGCGTGCCATCAGTAGAGGCATATACAAATGCATACCTGCGTCGGTTTGATAAGCTGCGTCCTGCCAGTTCCAGGCATCCAGTTGCACCACGGATGATGAACCTGCAAGCAGGCTGCCCTGGGGCACCACGTTTGCCAGCAGGATACCATTTGAGCGAAGTGTGTTGATGACGCGGGAGTCCGCTTTGTAAGCCACGATGGAACGAATGCTGGGGTTCATATCTCCCATCTCCCGTACATCGCTGGTAGCCCTAACAGATGATATTTCGAGCAACCCGAGATTGCTTACCGGTAAAATAAGTCCGGGGTAAACATGTTTGCCCTTGGCATCAATAACTACCGCATCTCCGACCGGAACATCAACTGCGGTTCCCACTTTTTCAATTTTACCATTGCTGATCTTTATCGTTCCGTTTTCAATCACCTTACCGTTACCGACATGAATGGTGGCGTTTTTAATATAGGTAATGCCTTTGGCTTCTTTTGCGGGATATACTGTTTCCTGTGCTTGCGCACCCAGCATAAAGAAACTTGCAATTGCTAATAATATCTTTCGCATTTGAGTTGGTTTTAGTCGTTTGTTAATTCATCTGCATCGATAGTCAGCAAACCGTGGTTGTGCTGATGGTCGCTGCAGGTATGCATGATCCGGTAACTTGGCTGTGCGCGCTGCATTGGGGCGCCGCTCCTTTTTTCACTGTTCATCTTGCGGATGATCCGGTTTCTTTCCCTGTCAACAGATGCCTGCAGTTGTTCATCCTTCTGGCGATCGAAATAAATCGTGCCATCGACGATGGTATACAGGGATTTTGCATAAATGCTCAGCGGGTTGTCGCTCCAAACCACTACATCAGCATCCTTTCCATTTTTCAGGCTACCTACCCTGTCATCTACGTGCAGCATCTTCGCGGGATTGAGTGTAACCATTTTCAGGGCTTCCTCTTCCGTTACGCCACCATATTTTACAATCTTGGCGGCTTCCTGGTTTAGCCGGCGCGCCATTTCAGCATCATCAGAATTTATCGCAACATTCAAACCTACCCGGTGCATAATAGCCGCATTATAAGGTATCGCATCTTCCACTTCCATTTTATAAGCCCACCAGTCAGAGAAAGTCGACGCATTGGAACCATGTTCTTTCATCTTGTCGGCTACTTTATATCCCTCGAGGATATGGGTAAAAGTATTGTATTTATAACCCATCCTGTTGGCAATCTCGATTGAGCTGGTGATCTCGCTTTGTACATAGGAATGACAGGTTATAAAGCGTCTGTTTTCCAATATCTCAACAAGTGCATCCAGTTCCAGATCCCTGCGCGGCGCTACAGCAGTCGAGCCCTTCTTATTTTTATTAGCATCATATTCTTTCCAGGCTTTTTGATAATCCTTAGCGCGTGTGAATGCATCCACCAACACCTGTTCTACACCCATCCTGGTGTCGGGGTAACGATTATTACCAAGTGGAAATGCTGAACGTTTAACATTCTCTCCAAGCGCGAACTTGATCTGCCCTGTCCAGTTTTGAAACTTCAGATCCTCTGCGTTGCTGCCCCAGCGCAATTTTATAAGCTGCGTTTGTCCACCGATCACATTGGCTGAACCATGAAGGATATGTGAAGTAGTGACTCCACCGCTCAACTGGCGGTAAATATTGATATCGTCGGGATTCAGATTATCTCCAATCCTTACTTCCGAAGTCACACTCTGCCCACCTTCGTTGATGGAGGCGGCCGCAATATGGGAGTGTTCATCAATGATACCTGGAGTTACATGCTTACCTGTACCATCAATTACACGAGCGCCTGCATCCGAAAGATTTTTGCCAACGCCTGCGATTTTTCCATTCCTGATCAACACATCGGTGTTTTGCAATACCCCGTCTTTTTCATTGGTCCAAACAGTAGCGTTCCGAATCAGGATCGTTTCCTGTTTGGGAGCCTGTCCTTCTTCCCAACCAAAAGGTTCAAATGGATAAATTACCTTGCCGATCTGCGACTGACGTCTTGGTCTTACACTATCCTCTTTGGCGGTTGTTTCTCTTTGGAAACGTGCAGTCCAGGTAAGATTGTTGCCTGCTGTATCCACTCCATATCCACTCCAGCCATCAGTGCTCACGAAACCACTCAGCCTATAATCACTTCCACCTTTTTTTGTTGGTGAAAAACTGATCTTCACCTGTGTTCCATCAAAGGTGAATTTGGTATTGAGTGTATCATCGGCCAAAATACTTGCGCTATTAGCCGATTTAAAATCGAGTGTATAGTTTACAGGACCATTAGCGGTATTCAGGGCGAGTTTATAAATACCTCGCGCCTTATCGATACTGCCATCTTTTACGATATATTTCCAGCCCTGGATCCAGTTTTGGTTGATCGCAGTTTTCTCATCGAAGATCGGCCCGGAGGTGATCAGGAAATTTGCCCATTTACCAGCATCGAGACTACCCACCTGGTCGTAGATACCCAATACTGTGGCGGGAGTTTTTGTCAACGCTTCCAGCGCGGCTTTTTCTGAAAGACCATAGTTGAACGCTGAACGGAGATTAGTGGTAAAAGTTTTTACATCACGCAGGTCTGAGGTTGTGAGGCAGAAAGGAACTCCCGCTTTTTCAAAAGCGCCTGCATTGGTAGGTGCCATTTCCCAATGCTTCAGATCAGAGAGTGATACAAACCTGGCATCAGTGGGATCTTCCACATCCTGGGCCTGTGGATAGTTGAGCGGTACGATGAAAGTAGCATTGGTTGCCTTCATGTCTTTGATACGCTGGTATTCGTTGCCGCCAGCCTTGATGATATATTGTACACCAAATTCATCTCCGATCTTATCGGCACGAAGGCTGTTCCATTTATCAGTCGCTTCAAAAACCTGCGGCAGGTCCTGGATATCGTTCCAGGCTTTGAGGCTGGCATTAAAACCCTCTGAAGCGGGACGATTCTTATACCATTTTGCATCGAGATAAGACTGACGTAGCAAAGCGATCGTACCCATCATTGAACTGGGATAGCTTTGCCTCGAGCTTCCTTTGCTAAAAGAATAATGTGCAGATGCCCTTTCTTTTATTACTACAAAATTTGCTTTTTGATCGGCCAGTGTCACTACCGCACCAGTGCCACGGGCAATACCATCGCGCACATGTGTAAGTACGGTGCCGAAACCGGCTTCACGAAATGGTTTGGCTTTTTCATTATCTACCGAAAAAACCTTATAGGCTTCCGCATCGCTTTTAATCGCCTGGTTCCAGCTAAAAGGTCCTTTCTCTGCCGTTTCCAGCTGAGGTGGTTGTGTAAATGAAAATCCGCCACCCCCTTGTTGCACAGCGGGAGTGCCGTAATCGGCATAAAGATCAATAAAAGAAGGATAGATATATTTTCCCTTACAATCTATCTCCACCGCCCCGGCGGGTACCTTTATATTAGTACCTACGGTAACGATCTTGCCATCCTTTATCACCATAGTGGCATTGGTAAGGGTCGTTGTGACGTCTTTTACGATCGTCGCGTTGGTAAAAGCATAGTGGCCATGCCGGCTGTCGGCAACACCATTCTCAGGAAAAGTAGGCTGAGCGCCTGGCTTAATAGCCGCCAACAAAAAAGCGGTTACAAAGCATAGCATGTAACGTGTTCTGAATTTTCTCATTACAGTAGAATTTTTAAATTAGATGATTTTTCTCAGTGATTCTTGCGTGAGTGAAGTTCCGAATTTAAGAAATCAAAAGCATATGCTGGATACTTGATACCAGATACTGGATACTGGATGCTGGATGCCGACTGCACCAATTCGCTATCTTTGAAAGACCTAAACGATCGTTATGGCAGCTGCCACAATAAATAACATATTACCTGATTTCATCTTATCGCCACGCATCGACCAGGTAGGTGCCGAGGAAAGGGCTGCGCGGTTTACAACCCGAAGCATAAAGAAAGAATCAAAACTAAACGGGTTGAAATTAGTGCTCAATATGATCGACCTTACAACGCTGGAAGGAAAGGATACCGTTGGAAAAGTTAAGCAGTTATGTTATAAAGCACTTCACCTGCATGATGCAGTCGCGGGCTTACCAACTGTTGCAGCGGTCTGCGTTTACCCGGCCATGGTGAAGACGGCAAAAAAAGCGTTGGAAGGATCTGGTGTAAAAGTGGCTTCTGTTGCTACCGCGTTTCCGAGCGGACAGGCACCGCGGGAAGTAAAGATCCGCGACACCAGGTTTGCTGTCAATGAAGGCGCAGACGAGGTAGATATGGTGATAAGTCGTGGGAAATTTCATGAAGGAGAGTACAATTTTGTATACGATGAAATTGCCGCCGTAAAAGAAGCCTGTGGTTCCGCCCGGCTGAAAGTGATTCTTGAAACGGGAGAACTTGGCACTTTCGACAAGATCAGACGGGCCAGTGATATCGCAATGTATGCCGGGGCCGATTTTATAAAAACATCTACGGGAAAAATACAACCCGCTGCCACTATGCCTGTTACTTTGGTCATGCTGGAAGCCATCCGGGAATTTTATTATAAAACCGGTAAAATGATCGGTATGAAACCCGCCGGAGGTATTTCAAAATCAAAGCTGGCACTTCATTACCTGGTGATGTTGAAAGAAGTCCTGGGAGAAGCCTGGATGAATAATGAATGGTTTCGTTTTGGCGCCAGCAGTCTCGCCAATGATGTATTGATGCAGATCGTGAAGGAACAGACCGGTATTTATCAAAGCGGGAATTATTTTAGTGTGGATTAAAAAGTTACAGGCTTTCAACAAAGTCCAAAAAAATTAGCTCATGCCAGTTGCAAAAAAAATTTCCCGCTCCAAACCGGGAAAAAACGAAAAGCGAAATACACTCAAACTGCAGTTCGACACCAGCTGGTCATACGAGCCCGCCCCTGAGAGTAAAAGCGCGGCGAGTATCAAGTCGCAATATGACCTGTTCATCAACGGGCAATGGCAAAAACCTTTGTCAAAAAAATATTTTGATTCCATCAATCCCGCCAACGAGGAAAAGCTTAGTGAGGTAGCAGAAGCCGGTACTGCGGATGTTAACAAGGCTGTAGCAGCGGCGCGGAACGCGTATGAAAAAACCTGGCGTAAAATGCTACCTAAAGAAAGGGCAAAATATATTTTCCGCATCGCCAGGATGGTCCAGGAAAAAGCACGGGAGCTGGCAATCATTGAATCTCTCGACGGTGGAAAACCCATTCGTGAAAGCCGCGACTTTGATGTACCCACCGCAGCCAATCATTTTTTTTACTATGCAGGATGGGCAGATAAGCTCGAATACGCTTTTCCAAACCGCAAACCCAGTTCGCTGGGTGTAGCAGGACAGATCATCCCCTGGAATTTCCCATTACTGATGGCTGCCTGGAAGATCGCTCCGGCGCTTGCTACCGGCAATACCGTTGTACTGAAACCAGCAGAAACAACCTCACTAACCGCGTTGAAGCTGGCGGAGATCATCGAAGAATCCGATCTGCCCCCGGGAGTTGTAAATATTGTTTCCGGTGCAGGTGAAACTGGCGCTGCAATCGTGAATCACCCTGGTATAAACAAGATCGCGTTTACCGGGTCTACTGAAGTGGGTAAAATCATTCAGCGTGCGGTTGCGGGAACAGATAAAAAACTTACGCTTGAACTGGGAGGCAAAGCGGCTAATATCATCTTTGAAGATGCGCCTATCGACCAGGCGGTGGAAGGCGTGATCAATGGGATCTATTTTAACCAGGGGCATGTCTGCTGCGCCGGTTCCAGGTTATATGTGCAGGAATCGATCGCTAAGGAAGTGATAAGAAAATTGCGTGACCGTATCGAAACGCTGATCGTTGGCGACCCGCTTGACAAAAACACCGATATCGGCGCGATCAATTCAAAGCAGCAACTTCAAACCATACAGAAATACATCAGCATTGGGAAAAAGGAAGGCGCTGAAATGTATGAGAGCAGTTGTGCTCTTCCTTCAAAAGGCTACTGGTGCAGACCTACAATTTTCACTAATGTGGCGCAAAGTAACCGCATCGCGCAGGAAGAAATTTTCGGGCCGGTATTGTCTATACTCACATTCCGCACCGATGATGAGGTGATTGAAAAGGCGAACAACTCTCCCTATGGATTAAGCGCTGGAGTATGGACCGATAAAGGCTCCAAGATATTTAATATGACCAGGCGTATGAGGGCTGGCGTGATCTGGGCGAATACCTTCAACAAATTTGATCCCTCCTCACCTTTCGGCGGCTATAAAGAAAGCGGTTACGGAAGAGAAGGCGGGTTGCATGGGTTGGGGGCATATTTACATGTTTAAACTTGTGAACTGACTATGGGTAAAACATATATAAAAAAATCTTCGCTCACGATAGGTGAGAATGGTCTCGAGGCGCCGGCTAACAAGAAAAGGGTTGGCGTTTTGAAAACGTATAAACTGTTTATCGGCGGGCAGTTCCCCAGGACAGAATCAGGGCGTTACTATACACCGGTGAATGCAGCGGGTGTAAAACTGGCCAATGTTTGCCTGGGCTCACGAAAGGACTTTCGCAATGCGGTGGTTGCAGCGCGGGGTGCTTTTGGCGGATGGAGTAGCCGGTCAGCTTTCAACAGGGGGCAGATCCTCTATCGAATTGCCGAGATGCTGGAAGGAAGAAAAGCCCAGTTTGTTGAAGAACTGGTATTGCAAAACGCCACAAAGTCAAGAGCGGAAAAGGAAGTTAATCTTGCGATCGACCGCCTGATCTGGTATGCGGGCTGGTGCGATAAGTTTCAACAGGTTTTCAGCAGCGTAAACCCGGTAGCTACACCCCATTTTAATTTTTCTGTACCTGAACCCACGGGTGTAGTTTCTATAATAGCGCCGCAGGGAGATTCTTTGCTGGGCCTGGTATCGGTGATGGCACCCGTCATTGCCGGGGGTAATACCTGTGTAATACTTGCTTCGGAAGCCAACCCCCTTTGCGCCGTCACTTTTGCTGAGGTTTTGAATACCTCGGATTTGCCGGGCGGTGTGGTAAATATTTTGACCGGGAAACCGGGCGAACTCGCCAGCTGGTTTGTAGAACACATGGATGTAAATGCAACCATTTACTGTGAAAATGATTCTACTATTCAGAAAATGATGCGTGAAAAATCGGCCCTGAACCTGAAACGTATTGTTTTTTATAATAAAATAAACTGGATGAGTGATGAGGGTCAGTCGCCTTATTTTATCATGGATACCCAGGAGATAAAAACCACCTGGCACCCCGTAGAAAATATTGCCGGCGCAGGTGGTGGGTATTGATCATAAAGTTTAAAAAACCGAAACCAAAAGTTTGGTTTAAAATTTGAAATATTGATTCTTATGAAAAGAGTTTTTGCCTCCGGCATATTTGCCTTTATTTTCCTGCTTACCATACAACCACCGGTATTTTCACAGGACACGACATTATCAGCCAATAATACGGTTGTAGTACATAAAGACCCCCGCATTGATATGCTGATGAGCAAACAAGCACAGATCAACGAAGAAACCAGCCGCGACTCACGCAAAACAGGAAAAGGATACCGCCTGATGGTGATCAGCACCAGCAGCCGCGACGAAGCTATCGCCGCCAAAACAAAAGTATATACCCATTTCCCCGAATTAAAAGCTTATCTCTGGCACCAATCGCCCTATTACAAGTTAAAAGCCGGCAATTTCAAAGAACGCAAAGATGCTGAAGTCTACCAGCAAAAGCTGAGCGCCTATTTCCCCAAAGGTGTCTTTATCATGAATGATATTGTAGAGCTCAAACTGGAAAAAACCCAGGGAGAAGATCTGTAATATCCCTGTCCTCCGGTTGGAAAATTCACGCCTTTGCCCTACTGGTGTAAAGAATTCTTCTCATTAATCAAGAATCTTGTATCCAGCATCCAGTATCCAGAATCTAAGATCCAGTATCTATTTTTGCACCATGCTCGAAAAAATCAAAACCTTAGCGAACCAATACGCCCCCGAATTTATTGAAGTACGCCGTCACCTGCATGCTAACCCCGAACTGAGTTACCAGGAATTTGAAACCTCAGGTTTTGTACAAAAGAAACTGGAGGAATTCGGAATCCCTTTTGAAATAAAAGCAACAACAGGTGTAGTAGGATTGATACAGGGCCGCAACCCTAATGGACGTGTTGTCGCACTTCGCGCTGATATGGACGCCCTGCCCATCAATGAGGAAAATGATATACCATACCGCTCCAAGAATGAAGGCGTCATGCATGCCTGCGGTCATGATGTGCATACAACCTGTTTATTAGGCGCCGCGAAGATACTTCATGAAACAAGATCGGATTGGGAAGGCACTGTCAAATTGATCTTTCAGCCCGGTGAAGAAAAAAATCCGGGTGGCGCCAGCCTGATGATCAAAGATGGTGCTCTGGAGAACCCAAAAC
>JAEZRB010000153.1 GCA_023412975.1 Bacteroidota bacterium
GATATATTATATGTGAATGGTCAGCAGGTAGGCCAGACAACATATCAATACCCCCAAAGAAGGTACAATGTTCCGGCAGGCTTATTAAAGGCTGGCAAAAATTTATTCGTTGTGCGAGTAACCAACCAGGCTGGTAAAGGAGGATTCGTCTCCGACAAACCATATTATCTTTTTGCCGGCAGTGATACCATCGATCTCAAAGGATATTGGCAATACAAAGTCGGTGAGGTTTTTGTGCCTGGTGGCAGCTGGACGGGGTTCAATGTGCAATACCAGCCCACAGCCTTGTACAATGCGATGATTGCGCCGATGATCGATTATACGATTAAGGGATTTCTGTGGTACCAGGGTGAGGCTAATACAACGAGGGCCGAAGAATATGCAAAATTGCAGCCCGCCCTGATTCAGGACTGGAGAAAAAAATGGAGACAGGGAGAACTTCCATTCTTCTATGTGCAACTTCCAAACTTCATGGATGCCAACTACCTTCCATCCGAAAGCCAGTGGGCCATGCTTAGGGAATCGCAATTGAAGTCTCTATCTGCTCCCAATACGGCTATGGCCGTGGCTATCGATCTTGGGGAATGGAATGATATACATCCCGATAACAAAAAAGATGTCGGCGTGAGACTTGCTCTTGCCGCACGCAAGCTTGTGTACGGAGAGGATATAGTTTATTCCGGTCCGTTATATAAATCTTACAGCATCGAAGGAAATAAAATCATCCTCAGTTTTGATCACACCGGCAGCGGCCTGGTGACAAATGATGGGGAAGAACTTGCCGAATTTGCCATCGCGGGAGCGGACAAAAAATTTGTATGGGCCAAAGCAAAGATTGAAAACGACCAGGTGATCGTGTGGCACGAGGATATAAAGGATCCAAAATATGTCCGCTATGCCTGGGCTGATAACCCGGTTAATCCCAATTTATTTAACAGGGAAGGATTACCAGCTTCACCATTCAGAACCGATCAGTAGCTATAAAATAAAAAATCCTTAAGGTAGGCTCAACACAGCCAAATTTTTAAGTGTATAAATAACATTTATTGTAAATTTAGATACAGGTTCGATATACGGGCCTGGTTGAAGGCCCCTGCTTTCAATTCTTGTTTTTTAATATCAGCTATCAGGATCTTGTTCAGAATATTAACTATTAGAATCAATATCTCTAAACTGAAACACGATGAAATCTATAATTATTTGCCTTAGCGGAACGATCATGCTTTGCCTGTCGACATCTGCACAACCCCTGATGAGCCAGGCATCCGTGGGATTTGACGTTGCGCGGGAAGGTATACCACATGGAAAAATAGATTCTGTAAGTTACAAGTCAACGACGGTGGGCAACAACCGGAAAATGTTAGTGTATACACCACCGGGATTTTCAAAAAAGAAAAAATACCCAGTATTATACTTACTACATGGAATTGGTGGTGATGAAAAAGAATGGCTTAAAGGGGGAAACCCGCAGGTGATAATGGATAATCTTTACGCCGATGGAAAAATCGAGCCGATGATAATTGTAATGCCCAACGGTCGCGCCATGAAAGATGATCGCGCAATAGGTAACATTTTCGACAGCGCCAAAGTGCAGGCATTTGCAGACTTTGAAAAAGACTTATTACTGGACCTGATCCCGTTCATAGAAAAAAAATATCCTGTTATAAAGGACAGGGAACATCGCGCTATTGCCGGACTGTCGATGGGCGGTGGACAATCACTAAATTTTGGTCTTGGCAATCTTGACAAATTTGCCTGGGTGGGTGGTTTCTCTTCTGCCCCAAATACGAAAAATCCTGAAGAACTTGTTCCTGATCCCTCTCAGGCAACAAACATGCTAAAGCTGCTTTGGATATCCTGCGGTGATAACGATCCCTTACTCAGGTTCAGCCAGCGTACACATGTCTACCTGTATGAAAAAAATGTTCCGCATATTTATTATCTCGAACCAGGTGTACATGACTTCAAGGTCTGGAAAAATGGCTTATACCAGTTCAGCCAGCTACTATTTAAACCTGTAGACGCTTCTACATTTTCCAGGTATACCGTGTTGGGTGCACCTGCTGCTACCAATGTCAGATCGGCAAAATACCCACAGATCCTGCCCGACAACCGGGTGGTATTTCGTATCAAAGCACCCGAGGCACAAAGAGTGCAGGTGGACTTAGGAAAAAAATATGACATGGTAAAAGACACCAGTGGGCATTGGATGGCCATCACAGATTCAATCGGGGAAGGTTTTCATTATTATTCGCTGCTCATTGACGGGGTTGCCCTCGCTGATCCTGCCAGTGAAACATTCTATGGTATGGGCCGGATGGCAAGCGGTATCGAAATTCCTTTTCGGGAAGGAGGATACTACAAAATAAAAGATGTACCCCATGGCGATGTGAGAATAAAAAGGTACTTCTCTACCGTCACTGGTTCATGGCGCCGCATGTATATATATACCCCTCCGGGGTATGATGTTGAAACAGGAACAAGCTACCCGGTCCTTTACTTACTACACGGTGGCGGTGAAGATGAGAGAGGCTGGGTTGCGCAGGGCAAAACGGAGCTAATTATGGATAACCTGATTGCCGATAAAAAAGCAAATCCCATGCTGGTGGTGATGCTCGATGGCAATATGAGCATGGGCGGCCTGGCTGGCTTCAACGAAAATGTGCTTCGAGCTTTTGAAAACGAGCTACTAAATGCGGCCATACCCTTTGTTGAAAAAAACTATCGCGTTAAAAAAAATTCAGATAGCCGGGCACTGGCGGGTTTATCTATGGGAGGTCTTCAGACTCTGTATGCCGGAATAAAGAATACAGAAATGTTTTCTTACCTGGGGGTCTTTAGTTCAGGCTGGTTTGCCAACAGAACCGAGCTTTCCGAGCCTCAATATACCTTTATGAAAGCGAACGCTGCAAAGATCAACAACCAGCTGAAAAGTCTCTGGATATCGATGGGAGGAAAAGAAGATATTGCTTACAACAACTGTAAAGTCATGATGTCGAAATTTGATGAGATGAATATCCGGTATACCTATAGTGAATATCCCGGTGGACATACCTGGCCGGTATGGCGAAATAATCTTTTCAACTTTGCACAATTACTTTTTAAATAAATGCCGGGCGACTGGATCATTAAAAGTCAGGATTATGAAAATTAAACTTCAGTTGATCACATATCTTTTACTTCCGGTCTGTCTGCTCGGACAAAAAGATTATCCATCACCCATCAGGCCTGGCAATGAACCAGTAGCACCCGGCAAATTTGAATCCTCCTGGGAGTCTCTCAAACAATACAAAGTACCTGACTGGTTTCGCGATGCCAAGTTTGGGATTTGGGCACACTGGGGACCTCAATGCCAGCCGGGCCAGGGCGACTGGTACGCACGCAATATGTATAAACAGGGCAGCAAAAATTATGACTGGCATGTAAAATACTATGGCCACCCATCAAAGGCTGGATTTAAGGAAGTAATTAATAGCTGGAAAGCGGAAAAATGGGACCCGGAGAAACTGGTTGCCCTGTACAAACGTGCCGGTGCGCAATATTTTTTTGCAATGGCCAATCATCACGACAACCTGGATATGTGGGATAGTAAATACCAGCCATGGAATACTGTAAGAGTAGGCCCGAAAAAAGATATCCTGGCAGGATGGGCTGAAGCCGCCAGGAAAAACCAGTTACCCCTCGGACTAAGTGTGCACGCCGCTCACGCATGGCTGTGGTATGAAACCGCACAACAATCCGATACTTCCGGTGAATATGCCGGAATACCTTATGACGGTGCACTTAAAGCAGAAGACGGCAAAGGAACCTGGTGGGATGGTCTTGATCCCCAGGATCTGTATGCACAAAACCATCCTTTAAGTGAAGGCAACAGAAATATTAATGCTATACACCGTCAATGGGAATGGGGCAATGGTGTGGTGATACCCTCACAGGAATACTGTGAAAAATTTTATAACAGAACAATTGATTTGATCAACAAATTCAATCCCGACCTTCTCTATTTCGATGATACCGGGCTACCATTATATCCAATTAGTGATGCAGGTTTGAAAATCGCCTCCCATTTTTACAATTCCAATATGAGCCTGCATAATAACAAGCTTGAAGCTGTGCTGCTTGGTAAAATTCTTACTGCTGAACAAAAGGAGTGCCTGGTCTGGGATGTAGAGCGCGGCGCGCCGGATAAAATCCAGGACCTGGCCTGGCAAACATGTACCTGTATTGGACACTGGCACTATAGTGATGCTGTTTATGAAAACAACCGGTATAAAACAGCGAAGGATGTCATCCACATGCTGGTGGATGTAGTTAGCAAAAATGGTAACCTTCTCTTAAACATACCCGTTAAAGGTGATGGCAGCATTGACGAAAAGGAAATTGCAGTGCTGGAAGGCATAACAGCCTGGATGGATATCAATAAAGAAAGTATTTATAGCACCCGCCCCTGGAAAATATTTGGCGAAGGCCCTGCGGCCGATTCAGCCAACCCGATTAATGCACAGGGATTTAAAGAAGGCAAGATTAAATTCAGCGCAAACGACATCAGGTATAATAAAAAAGGCAACATAATCTATGCAACTGTTATGGGTGTGCCAACCGACAAGATCTACCTAAAGAGTTTGTATGCCGCGAATGGCGTGAAAAAAATAACCCGGATAGAACTGCTGGGAAGTAAAGAGAAAATCAACTGGCGTCAAACTGCGGATAATGTCCAAATAGACATACCCCGCGCTATCCCAAATGAAATAGCCCTGGTGTTCAAAGTGTATCAAAATTAACGATGTATTGCAACTATCAAATCTCGCTCAATAAGAATTCGCAGGAAAATCATGACAGCCATTTAGTGCACTCTTGGAACAAGCTGCTTACAGGATTGATAGTTATCATTTTTTTCTTGTCTAATCAGGTTTCTGCCCAACAACAAAAGGCGACCAACCCGGTGATCTTTGCAGATGCGCCCGATATGTCGATGATCAGGGTAAACGATACTTACTATATGAGCAGTACAACCATGCACATGAGCCCTGGTGTACCCATCATGAAATCGAAAGACCTGGTAAACTGGCAGATCATCAACTACGTTTATGATACCCTGGCTGATGTTGAAGAATTAAATCTTGAGAATGGCAAAAGCACCTACGGCAGGGGTTCGTGGGCAAGCTGTCTTCGGTATCACAATGGCGTTTACTATGTTTCAACTTTTTCACAAACAACAAATACAACCTATATCTATACTACCAAAAATATCGAGACTGGCCCATGGCGCCGTGCAAGTTTTAAACCCTCTTACCACGACCATACCATTTTTTTTGATGATGACGGTCGGGTATATTTAATCTATGGAGCAGGCAGGTTGAAACTGTTGGAACTGACAGCCGATACTTCAGCCGTCAAAAGCAACACTGAACAGATCATCATAGAAAATGCAAGTGCCCCGGCCGGTTCAGATATTGGACTTCAATCCGAAGGTTCGCAATTATTTAAGATCGATGGAAAATATTACCTGTTCAACATTGTGTGGCCAAAGGGTGGTATGCGTACAGTCATTATCCATAGGGCTGATAAGATCACCGGGCCTTATGAAGGCCGTATCGCGCTGCAGGATCGGGGTGTGGCCCAGGGTGGTTTGATCGATACACCCGATAAAAAATGGTTCGCCTACCTGTTTCGCGATTATGGATCAGTAGGTCGTATACCCTACCTGGTGCCCGTTACATGGAAAGAAGGCTGGCCTGTTTTGGGAAATG
>JAEZRB010000184.1 GCA_023412975.1 Bacteroidota bacterium
CAGTATTTGAACGAATCGGCCAAGGCCTTCCCGGACCGCCAGCTCTTTGTTGACATTTTAAACAAAACCGGTTTTTCCAATACCTGTTACCAATCGCTAAGCTTAGGAATATGTTGTATCTACGTTGGAAGAAAGCCCGTACGCCCCGAAAATTAGCCTCTAAAATTCTTTTTGTTTTTGGATTGGTATTGCTTGCCCAGGCGGGAAACGCCCAATACGACCTCAACCAATATGATCACGACAGCAAACCTTACTATTTTGGTATCACCCTGGGTGCTAATATGTCGAGGTTTCAAACCTCCCTACATTCCCGGTTTCTTCAGAACGACAGTATCATGATCGCCGAGCCGCAAAATTCAAAAGGCTTTGCCCTGGGCTTGTTGGCTACTGCACGGTTATCTGATCGCTTCCAGCTTCGCTTCAACCCGCAGCTGATGTTTACCGAGCGTAGTATTTTCTATAAACTCAAACATGCTGAAGGCGGCCTCACCGATGTCAACAAAACCGTGGAGTCAGTTATCGTTACTTTTCCCATACAGGTTAAACTGCAGTCGGATCGTATCGGAAATTTTCGCGTATACATGCTGACCGGAGTGAAGGGCGATATCGACCTGGCCAGTAATGCCCGCGCCAAAAAAGCGGAAGACCTGGTTAAGATCAAAAAATACGACTATGGTGTAGAACTTGGTATGGGCTTTAATTTTTTCTTCCCCAGCTTTATTTTTTCTCCGGAAATAAAGATCAGCAATGGCCTGGGTAATATCCATAGTCGCGACGAATACCTGAAATACTCTAACGTTTTTGACAAAATACAATCCCGGATGATCGTTTTTAGCATCCACCTCGAAGGTTAAATTTTCACTATCTAAATAACATTCCACCATGAAATCTTTTCTGATCCGTACCAGCCTTGCCCTGGGTCTCGTCTTTACAACTAAAATGTCATCGGCGCAAAAATTTGAATCCGCCAGGGATCTCAGCGATTTTTATGCTTCGGTAATGGATAGCCTGTATGCAGCAGGCGCCGAATGGGGAACCCAGGTGGGCAAATCTATGGAGACAATGAACTTTAACGCCGTCATACCCATCCGCAAGAAAATGGAATCATTTATTGACAAAAAGCTGTCAGAGTTGGCTAAAATAAAAGACCAGTTTGGCTGTGAAGACCTCAGGCTCACAACGATGGATATACTCGGGCTTGAAAAGATGTTAACACAGGAAGCTTTTATTCCTGCTGAAAAACTTACGAAAACTTCCACTGAAGCCGACATTGAAAAGTTGATCAACGGCCTGAAGGCAGCAGAAAAAAAAGAAGAAGCTGCGATGGTCCGGATAAAGGAAGCGCAGAAAGACTGCGCCGCAAAAAATGGCTTTACTATCGATGGCGAAAATTAAAAATCAAATTCCCTCCGGTGCATATTCCACCGGAAACCAAAACTAACAACGGTGCTCTTATCAGACATGATAGGCGCCGTTTTTGTTTCCTGCTTCCTGGTTGAGCCAAACACTTCCAGGAAAAAATTCTCCTTCAGTTCGTACGATACAAGCAGCGAAGCGTACATCACATTCGTTTTCCAGCCCGATCCAATACTATACCCATACTCATTAACGCGGTAAGGCGGAACGTGCGGCAGGAAGATATTGCTACCATAGCTGATGCTGCTGCTATCCCTCCCCTGTTGGTACACCATTGCTTTCGCCTGGATCATCCATTTGGGTGCCGGCTGATAACGTGCGATGCCGATCCACTCTTTAAAATTTGCCATCAGGGGGTGAGCCAGGGGCTGGTTATAATGAGTATAGTTAGCCACACTATCGCGGTGAGAATAAGTGAAGGGTCTCACGCTATTGTGTTCAAGTTGAAGATCCAGGTTTTTAATATTGAAGGCGTCAATATATTTCCCTCCCAGCTGGACCCCCCATTTATTGGCCCACCAGCCGCGGTTATTTTTAATTTCTGATAACTTGAACTCATCAAGCAATAACTGGCCATAAACCTGGAAGCGCTTTGCAAAATTGGCTTTGAAATCCAGGCCGGCAACCGCGTTGTCGGCACTTCCATTCTGCTGTTCGATGGAACGATAGAAAATAATGGGATTAAGATATGAAAGATCGAAACGATTCTCCCTGCCAAATACAACACCCTCAAACAATCCTATATTCAGCCATTTCGTTATGTTGACATCGAGATGATGCATCACCGCGTATTTCTTTCCGATCAGTTTATCACCCCCGCGCACGCTGGCATTCTGCAATTCCATAAAAATATTCTGGTAATTGAGTTTCCATACACGGGTATTGAGCTTTAAAAACAGGTTGCTATTCCCGAAATCACTCAGGAAAAGACTGCGATGACCGTTTCCGATAAAGTTTTTATCATAGCCAAATGCGACGTCAATATATTTTGTCACATTAAAACTGAAATATCCTCTTGCATCAAAATAGTCCACACCCCCTGCAGCTTTGAAGCTCTTGAAGTAGCCGGCGCCGGGTACCGCATCACGATCATTGATCCACTGTTGTACATAGGCCGGATCCCTTTCCTGGTTATCGGTGAGGTATGCTGAAAATCCAATCTTGTTGGCAATTTTCCCACGAACAGTCAATCCCCTTGTATTTAAAAACAAATGCTGATCATTATCGCTTTCCTTGGATATCGTGTACTGGATAACCGGGTTTACGATTAGGTCAAAATCTTTCACATGTACTTCGTAAAGATTAGCAGTCGAGGTATAAAAATTCTTCAGGATCGGCTTTTTGCTACGATACAGTTCTCTTTCTTCTTCCGTCAGCCATTCTGTATTGTTGAGATAAAGCCTTTGCAGGTTCCAGGCGTCCACTTTCGACAGATCGGCTTCATTGCTGTGCTGCAAATAATTTCGTACCCCGTTGATAGCATATTTATGACGATTAAAATATTTTGTTTTGGAAAAGTTGAGTACCGAATCAGTGCCCGATTTTATTTCAAAACGCTCCAGCAAAATGTTTTGCTTATCGCCTTGTGGTAAATAACTGGATTGTGAAATGCAGAAAACAGGGATACTATAGAAAGCCACTAAAAATAAAAACTTCAATCTCGCTGCCAGGGGCTGTTGGTTTTTTATAAATTGCATTCCGGGTAGTTTAGGATAACATTTAACAAATTATGCAAATATATCTGATAAAAGATATCCGCGTTGTCAATGAAGGCAGGATACAGGCGATGGATGTGCTGATCAAAAATGGCAGGATTGAAAAACTCGCGCCAAAGATCGATAATGCCTTTCCCGGTATACAATCTGCCGGCAACATGATCGAAATTAACGGGGCAGGCAAGTATCTTTTACCAGGTGCTATCGATGACCAGGTTCATTTCAGGGAGCCGGGTCTTACACATAAAGCAACCATATACACAGAAGCAAAAGCAGCTGTCGCGGGTGGCGTTACCAGTTTTATGGAAATGCCCAATACCATTCCCCCGGCATTCACCTTACCATTGTTGGAAGAAAAATATAATATCGCGGCTCAAACTTCACTGGCCAATTATTCTTTTTATATCGGCACTTCCAATGAAAACGCTGAAGATGCCCTAAGAGCAAACGAAAGAAAAAAAGAAATCTGCGGCATCAAGATATTCATGGGTTCCTCTACCGGAAACCTGTTAGTTGATAATCCGCTCACGCTGGAAAAGGTTTTTGGTGAAAGTGAGCTGCTCATCGCCACGCATTGTGAAGATGAAAAGATCATTCGTGCGAATCTTGAAAGACTAAAAGCGGAAAACAGGGAATTATTACCCAAATATCATCCGCTGATCCGGTCAGAAGAAGCATGCTTTGAATCCTCCTTTTATGCCATTCAACTGGCAAAAAAACACAATACCCGGCTGCATATCCTGCATATCAGTACCGAAAAGGAATTGCAATTATTCAGTAATATGCTTCCACTGCGTGAAAAAAGGATCACGGCGGAAGTATGCGTACATCATCTCCATTTCAGCAGTGATGATTACGACAGGCTCGGGAACAAGATCAAATGTAATCCCGCCATCAAAGCGCCGCACAACCGGGAAGCCTTATGGCAGGCCCTGCTCGACAACAGGCTGGATGTGATCGCTACAGATCACGCCCCACATACGATAGAAGAAAAAAATGAACCTTATCTCCAGGCGCATGCAGGCCTGCCGCTGGTGCAACATTCGTTGCTATTGATGTTGCATTATCATAAACTGGGTCGTATTACCCTCGAAAAGATAGTTGAGAAAATGAGTCACGCGGTGGCAGATTGCTTCCAGGTGAAGGATCGTGGCTATATCCGCGAAGGTTATCATGCCGATCTTGTTATTGTTGACCCCGAGGCTTCAACCAAAGTTTCAAAAGAAAATATACTTTACAAATGTGGCTGGAGTCCCCTGGAAGGAACGGAATTTCCTGCCCACATTACCCATACATTTGTAAACGGCCACCTGGTGTATGGAAATGGAACCTTTGATGAATCTATTAAGGGCAACCGGTTACAGTTTGACAGGAATTAAGGATCTGACGGGTTTGGTGTAATTTATGAGTGAAAGAGGGCATGTCCTACTCTGCAATCCCAGGCGGTATGAAATAAAACAGAAACGGGCGCTATGCAAATTGACAATATTTCGTTCAGCGACATTTCGATCTTTCACGCGGAGGAGGAATTTTCCATTTTTCATAAACTGAATTTTACCCGCACCAGTGGGGGCAAGGCATGGCTGCGAAAATTTTTCACAGAACCGCATGGCGATCTTAAACGGATCATGGGCACCCAGAAAGTTATTCGAAACCTGATGGAACATGTAGACGACTGGCCCGATGATATCAGCAACGGGACGCTGCTGGTGATGGATAAGTTTATGGACTATGCCCTGGATCCCATCAGCGAAAGATCGAATGTCGTCAACGGGCTTGTCTACAAATGGCTGCATAGCGAAGACTATTCGATGGTGAAATACTCCATCCCCCATTTCGCCGATTTTTTCAGGGGTATACGATCGATCGCAAAGCTCCTTGATGGTCTTGATCTGCCACCCAATATCAGTATTTACATCGATCGCATTGCACAGGTGTTGAAAGATGAACCACTCAGCTTATTGTCGCAAACAAAAAAAGGCGATAAATTCAGTATCCGTAATAATCTTTATTTCGGTTTCTATCTCCGCACCAAGTACCGCACAAAAACCCTGGAGCTGATCGATATTTTCAGCCGGCTGGATGCCTGGTACTCGATGGCCGTTGCGGTGAAAACCTATAACCTGGCCTTCCCCGAATTTGTGGAACAGGAACAACCGCATGTCGAAGCGAAGGGACTCTACCATATATTGATCCCAAAACCTGTCCCCTATGATCTGCAGATGAACCCCGAACATAATTTTCTTTTCCTGACCGGTGCAAACATGGCAGGAAAAAGTACCCTGATCAAATCGGTGGGTTCGGCGGTGTTCCTTGCCCATATTGGTATGGGTGTGCCGGCAACACAAATGAAGCTCACCTTGTTTGACGGGCTTTTGAGTAATATCAACGTGGTGGACAATATCGCAAAAGGCGAAAGCTTTTTCTTCAATGAAGTGCAACGCATAAAAAATACGATCGACAAGATCAACAATGGGAAAAAATGGCTGGTGCTGATTGATGAACTATTCAAGGGCACGAACGTGCAGGATGCCATGAAGTGTTCGCTCACGGTAATCAAGGGTTTAATCAAAATAAAAAGCTCTTTATTCATCCTCTCAACCCACTTGTACGAGATCGGCGAAGAGCTCAAGAACTATTCCAATATCTCCTTCCGCTACTTCGAAACTAATGTCGATAACGATCAGTTACAGTTCAGCTACCAGCTCAAAGAAGGGATCAGCAATGACCGGATCGGGTATGTGATACTAAAGCGGGAAAAAGTGGTTGACATGCTGGAAAACCTATGACCATGATTTTTGGATTGAGAGTATTAGAAGATATCTTTTAATTATCTTGTTCACTATGGCAAAACTTATTTTTTCCGTTGGGCTTTTACTGCTGTTTGTCACGGCTTTTGGTCAAAGAGATATTGATGTGTTGCATTACAAATACGAGATCGAACTTAGCGACCTGTCAGATTCCATCAAAGCAAAAGCAAATATCCAGGTAAAATTTAATCAGCCATCTGACAAACTTTGGCTTGACCTCGCGTCTCCCAATAAAGCCGGCAAAGGAATGCTGGCTTATAAATTCCTCGAAGACGATAATAAAAGCCTCACGGGAAAACAAACGGGCAATAAACTCGAACTCATACTGTCGACACCTGCTGAAAAAGACGAAACCAGGTCATTCACGATCGAATACAAAGGCATCCCTGCTGACGGGCTGATCATTTCCAAAACAAAATACGGCCATCGCAGTTTTTTTGCCGACAACTGGCCCAACCGCGGTCATAACTGGTTACCCTGCGTAGATGACCCGGCTGATAAAGCCACAGTTGAATTTATTGTAAGCGCACCGCAGCACTACCAGGTTGTGAGCAATGGAGTTCAAATTGAAGAATCAGATCTTGCCAATGGTTTAAAACGTACACACTGGAAAGAAGACACCCCTATTGCCACTAAGGTGATGGTCATCGGTGTGGCAAGGTTCTCCGTAAATCTTGCAGGCATGATCGACCAATGTATACCGGTGTACAGCTGGGTATATCCTGAAGATCGTGACAAAGGTTTTTATGATTACGCGCAGGCCAATGAAATTCTTCCATTTTTTATACAACATGTAGGGCCTTATGGCTATAAGAAACTGGCCAATGTACAGTCAAAAACAACCTTTGGTGGCCTGGAAAATGCCAACACGATCTTCTATCATGAAAACTCGATCAATGGCCAGCGTAAATCGGAAGCGCTGATGGCCCACGAGATCGCGCACCAGTGGTTTGGTAACATGGCTACTGAAAAAAGCTTTGCGCATCTTTGGCTAAGTGAAGGTTTTGCCACCTATATGACGATACTTTATATGGAATCGAAATATGGAAAAGACAGCGCCCGCGCTATGCTGGCCGAAGACCGCCGAGAAGTAATTGAATATGCAAAGATGGGCGACCGGCCGGTGGTGGATGAAACAAAGGATTATATGCAGCTTTTAAACCCAAACAGCTACCAGAAAGGCGGATGGGTCCTGCATATGCTACGCAGCCAGCTCGGTGATTCCATATTCTGGAAAAGTATCCGTAACTACTATACGACTTATGCGGGCAAAAATGCCGATACAAAAGACCTCCAGGACATCTTCGAAAAAACTTCGGGTAAAGATCTTTCCCAATTCTTTCGGCAATGGCTCTACACCCCCGGTGTGCCGCGACTGGATTTTGGATGGAAGTATAATGCTACTGAAAAGAAAATCACACTCCAAGTAAAGCAAACCCAGGAAACTCCTTTCTCCTTCCCGCTTGATATTGCCATTCGGAGTAGTGAAGGAAAGATTGAAACAAAACAGATCAGGATCAGTCGCGTCGAGCAGAGTTTTACAATTCCGGTGAAAGCTGCTGTGAAGGGTATTGAGCCTGATCCAAACATCACCTTCCTGGGTGAGATGCGCGTGAAAGAATCAAAATAACACCGAAGTTTCTCCTCGTTAAAAAAACGTTTTAAACGTGATTTTACCACCGGTCGTGGGAGGTAAAAACAGTTAACTTGAATCGCGATTAAAGAAAGCTTTATGCTTGTAAAAACCTTCGGCAGCGCCGTATATGGCGTAGAAGCGACATCAATCACGATTGAAGTCAACTGGCTTGCCTCACAGGGAAAAGATCCCATGATCGTGGGTCTGCCCGACAGCGCGGTAAAAGAAAGCCTGCAAAGAGTGGAAAGCACGTTTAAGACAAACGGTTATTTATTTCCCCGGACAAAGATCGTTGTGAATATGGCACCCGCTGATATCAAGAAAAGTGGAACCGCCTTTGACCTTCCTATTGCGCTGGGTATACTCGGCGCATCAGAACAGATCGAGAATAAAGATGCTTTGTCCAACTACGTGATCATGGGTGAGCTCAGTCTTGATGGCAATCTCAGAGCCATAAAAGGCGCGCTGCCCATCGCGATCCAGGCACGCAAAGAAGGTTTCAAAGGATTGATCGTGCCTAAAGCCAACGCGAGGGAAGCCGGGATGGTCAATAACCTGCAGGTCTACGGTGTAGAGCATATTAAAGATGTGATCGAATTTTTCGGCAATGATGAAAAAGGACTGGAACCGATACTGATCAACACCCGCGAAGAATTTTTTCATTCACAATCTGAATTTGAAGTTGATTTCACCGATGTAAAAGGACAGGAAAATATCAAACGTGCTCTCGAGATCGCGGCTGCGGGCGGACATAATGCCATATTAATTGGTCCGCCTGGTGCGGGTAAAACCATGCTTGCAAAACGACTGCCTACCATTCTACCGCCTCTTTCACTCCAGGAAGCACTGGAAACAACCAAGATCCATTCAGTAGCAGGCAAACTGCCCGAAAACGCGACACTGGTTTCCAGGCGACCCTTTCGCTCGCCGCATCATACCATTTCTGATGTGGCATTAGTGGGAGGTGGTGGCATACCCCAACCAGGAGAGATCTCGCTGGCGCATAATGGTGTTTTATTTCTTGATGAACTACCCGACTTTAAACGCACGGTACTGGAAGTGATGCGGCAACCGATGGAAGAAAGACGTGTTACGATCTCCAGGGCTAAGGTCGCACTCGATTTCCCCGCTTCCTTTATGCTGATCGCGTCCATGAACCCCTGCCCCTGCGGTTTTTATAATCACCCCGACCGCGAGTGCACCTGTCCACCCGGCGCTGTACAGAAATATTTGAATTAAATTTCAGGCCCACTACTCGACCGGATCGATCTGCATGTGGAAGTCACCCCGGTTGCCTTCAGCGAACTTTCTTCCGCCCGGCCACAGGAAAGCTCTGCTGATATCCGCCAGCGCGTGGTGAATGCACGTGAGATACAAGCATCGCGTTATAACGATAACCCTGGTGTGTACTGCAATGCGCAGATCAGCAGTAAGACCTTAAAAGAAATTTGTACCATCGACCAGGTTGGCGCCAATCTCCTGAAAGCAGCCATGCAAAAACTAAACCTGTCCGCACGAGCATACGACCGAATTTTGAAAGTAGCTCGTACCATCGCCGACCTGGCTGCAAGCGAAAGCATCAAAGCCGAACACCTGGCCGAAGCCATACAGTACAGGAGCCTGGATAGGGAAGGATGGGCAGGGTGAGCAGTCGGGAGGTGAGTGGTGAGTTGTGAATGTGAATGTGAGCTATAGGGAGTGGATAAGGATGTCGGACATGATCCTTGCTCCCCGGGCTCCACCCACTCACTACTCACTTAGCCCACTCACTTCCCCCACTCACGTCTCACGACTCACGATTCACGACTCACGATTCACGATCCACCAAAAAAATTTTCCCGAACTTGTACGCTATTTCAATTGTTACCATACTTTGCATTTAGCCTTTCCTTTATATGAGAACATTAATACATTACCTTAAACCTTATAAATGGCTGGTGGCATTGGTATTGACGCTGGCAGCCATCAATATCGGTTTTTCACTGGTTGACCCGATCATTTTCGGGCGACTTGTTGACCTCGCCAGTTATCACCAGACCACCCATAATTTTACCTGGAACGATTTCCTTTACACACGGCAAACCGTCTCCATCAGCCTTGGGGATAAAGTCGTTGAACAAAAATTATATGGGATTGTCTGGCTGCTGCTGGCCTCCATCAGCGTAGCGATGGTGAGCAGGATAGCCAAGGCATTCCAGGATTATTTCCTGAACCTGATCACCCAAAAATTCGGCGCCACCGTTTTCACCGATGGGCTGAAGCACGCGATGAAACTACCCTATTCCGATTTTGAAGACCAGCGCAGCGGGGAGACACTGGGCATTTTACAAAAAGTAAGGATCGACACGGAAAAGTTTATCTCCACGTTTATCAATATCCTTTTCCCCGTTATCGTCGGTATCGTGTTTGTTGCAGTCTACGCGTTTAGTAAGGACTGGCGTCTTCCGATCATCTACTTCGGCGGTATCTTTTTGCTTACGATCATTTCAAACCTGCTCAGCAAAAAAGTAAAGACGATCCAGAAAAATATCGTTTCGCAAACCACCTCGCTGGCCGGTGCCACGACAGAATCACTGCGGAATATCGAACTGGTAAAAAGCCTGGGCCTCACCCACCAGGAAGTAAACCGGCTTAATAAAAATACTTTCAAGATACTTGGCCTTGAGCTCACCAAGGTAAAACGGATCCGCAGTATCAGTTTCGTTCAGGGAACATTTGTCAATACCCTCCGGCAGGTGATCCTGTTCATGCTGATGTGGCTGGTGTTTCGCGGGCAGTTGCAGCCTGGTGAGATCGTAACCATGCAGATCTTTTCCTTTTTTGTTTTTGGCCCGCTACAGGAGATCGGGAATATTATCCTTTCCTATCGTGAAGCACAGGCTTCCCTCGAAAATTTCCAGAAGCTGATGGAGAAAAAACCGGAACCACAATCATCAAATCCAAAACACCTGGGCAATATTGAAACGCTGGAGTTTAGAAATGTAGGTTTTAAACACCAGACCGCGCATCAAAGCGCCATCAATGATATCAGCTTCAGGGTACGAAGAGGAGAAACGATCGCGTTTGTGGGACCATCGGGTTCAGGCAAAACAACCCTGATGAAACTGCTGGTGGGACTTTACCGGCCGCAGAAAGGAAAGATCCTGTACAATAATCTTGATGAAAACGAGATCAGCTTTGATGACCTGCGCTCGCAGATTGGATTTGTAACACAGGACACACAATTGTTTTCCGGTACGATTCGTGAAAACCTCATGTTTGTTAACCCAACGGCAACAGAAGAAGATCTGTATGACGCGTTGAACAAAGCTTCCTGTCAGAATCTGTTGGCCAGGGCTGAAAAAGGTCTGGAAACAACGATTGGCGAGGGTGGATTAAAACTCTCGGGTGGCGAAAAGCAAAGGCTGTCTATCGCGCGGGCGCTGATACGCAAACCCAATATGCTTTTGTTTGATGAAGCTACTTCCGCACTTGACTCACTGACAGAAGAAGAGATCACCGATACCATCCGTGAAATTTCCGAGGAAGGAAACCAGGTTACGATCCTGATCGCGCATCGCCTGTCGACCATCATGCATGCAGAACGCATTTATGTCTTGGAAAAAGGTGATGTGGTTGAAACTGGCTCACACGAAAGTCTGCTGGAAGAAAAGGGACTTTACTACGCCATGTGGCGGCAACAGATCGGTGAAAGAAAAACAAAAGCATTAACCGCATAAAAAGATACGATGTCCCTATTTTCCTGGTTAGGTATTGGAAAAAATGGAATAAAAGATGCGTTGCTTCGGGGTGGTGTAATTATAGATGTACGATCGGCCGGGGAATTTGATCGCGGTAAGATACCAGGCTCCGTCAATATCCCGGTTGATCGAATACCTATCAATGCACAAAGAATCCTGGAAATGGACGCGCCGATTGTTTTTTGTTGCACTTCCGGCGAGCGTTGCAACCAGGCCATTCAATACATGAAACAAAAAGGTCTGAAAGAATATTACAACGGTGGTAACTGGCACCGCGTCTTAAAGATCGCGAAGCGATTGTAAAGATTTCTTCTTATAAATTCTCTATCACACCAGCTATGCCCTGACCGCCACCTACACAGGCAGTGACCATACCGTATTTTTTATTCAGCCGCTTCATATCGTTTAGCACCTGGATGGTGAGTTTAGCGCCGGTGCAACCAAGGGGATGTCCCAACGCGATGGCGCCACCATTTATGTTAACCTTTGCCGGATCAAGTCCTACTTCACGTATCACGGCCAATGACTGTGAAGCAAAAGCTTCGTTTAATTCCACCAGGTCAATGTCATTGAGGTTCATGCCGACCTGCTTTAGGGCTTTCGGGATTGCTGCGATAGGACCGATGCCCATTACTCTCGGCGGTACACCAGCAGAGGCACAGGCTACCAGTCTGCCAATCGGTTTCAATCCAAGCTCGTTCATCATCTTCTCTCCCATCACGATCACAAACGCGGCGCCATCTGAAGTCTGGGAAGAGTTGCCAGCTGTTACCACTCCATTGGCTGCAAACACGGGTTTTAGTTTTGACAACACTTCGATAGATGTATCAGCACGCGGACCTTCATCGGTATCCACGACATAATTTCGTTTTTGCTTCTTACCTTTTTGATCCAGGTAGATCTCTTCTACTTCAATGGGAAGAATGCCACTTTTGAAATAACCATTTTTTATAGCGGCGATCGCTTTTTGATGCGAGTTGTAAGAAAATTCATCCTGGTCTTCACGACTTACTTTGTAATCTTTTGCAACCGCTTCGGCGGTGAGTCCCATACTGAGATAATAATCCGGATCATCCTTGGCGATGCGGTAAGAAGGGACAGTCTTCCATCCTGCGGTAGGCACCAGGCTCATACTTTCCGTACCACCGGCAATAATACAATCTGCCATGCCGGTACGAATACGTGCAGTCGCTATGGCGATGGTTTCGAGTCCAGATGCGCAATACCGGTTTACCGTTACCCCGGGCACTTCAAATCCGAGAGCCCTTGCCGAGATGATACGGCCAAACTGCAAACCCTGCTCTGCTTCCGGTACCGCGTTTCCTACGATCACATCGTCAACACGGCTGGCTTCCAGTTGGGGCACCGACGACATCAGGCCTTTAATGACTTCAACCGCCAGGTCATCGGGACGATAAAAACGAAAGCCACCTCTTTTGGCTTTACCAACTGCTGTTCTGAACCCGGCTATGATATAAGCTTCCTGCATAAAAAAATTTTAGAATCAAAAATGAATGCTACCGTTTTTGGTGTATGGTTTGCTTAGCAAAGCTGGATTTACCTAGCCTGCCAGCAAAACCATTTAGTTGTTTATGCAACTTTAATAACAAATTTAGTCAGACTTAGCTTACTAACCAAGTCACGACTTTAAACTTAATTTATCTTCGCGGCCATTATGTATAAGGTGTTACGTAGCATACTGTTCCTGTTTCCGCCCGAGTCGGTCCATTATTTTTCCATGAACTGCCTGCGCCTGATCTGTAGTGTCGGGATTTTCCGTCGATTGCTGCGATTTACCTTTACATTGAATGATCCCCAGCTTCAAACTACCCTGTTCAGGCTGGATTTCAAAAACTCCGTCGGGCTGGGCGCCGGTTTTGACAAAAACGCCAAATATCTCCGTGAACTGGAAGCGCTTGGGTTTGGTTTTGTCGAGATTGGAACCGTTACTCCCCTGCCCCAGGCTGGTAATGACAAACCAAGATTGTTTCGACTCCCTGCCGACCAGGCTCTGATCAACAGGATGGGTTTTAACAATGATGGCGTTGAAGTAGTGGCCGAACGATTGAAGAGATGGAGAGACCGACGGAATAACACAGGTCACCAACTCATCATAGGTGGGAATATTGGAAAAAATAAAGTGACCCCCAATGAAGATGCCTGGAAGGATTACGAGATCTGCTTCAAGGAACTTCATCCCTATGTTGATTATTTCGTTGTGAATGTAAGCAGCCCTAATACTCCCGGTTTGCGTGAACTGCAGGAGAAAGACTCACTCCATAAGATCCTGCGTCATCTACAGATGATAAATAACGGCAAAGCGGTGTCCAAACCCATCCTCCTAAAGATTGCACCCGATCTTACACCCGAGCAGGTAGACGATGTGGTAGACCTTGCTTTGGAGATCCAATTGGATGGACTGGTTTGCGCGAACACAACGATTAGTCGCAACGCTTTGGAAACTCCCAAATCAGAGATCGAAAAAATCGGCGCCGGCGGACTGAGCGGAAAGCCGGTGAAAGAACGGGCCACTGAAATTGTCAATTATATCCACCAGCGTACAAAAGGTGAAATCCCTATTATAGCTTCAGGAGGTGTGTTTACCGGTGAAGATGCGCGAGAAAAATTTAATAGCGGCGCATCCCTTGTGCAGGTATGGACCGGTTTTATTTATGAAGGACCTTCTATCGTAAAAAGGATCTGTAAATCCCTCCTCTAAACCTCACCCTCAACCTCAACCTCAACCTAAATCTTAAT
>JAEZRB010000206.1 GCA_023412975.1 Bacteroidota bacterium
CTTCTGCCCTTTCGCTAATGACGGAAAATCCGTGCGCGAACCCCCGGGGGACCAGCAATTGCTTTTTATTTTCCGCCGACAACTCAATGGTAAAGTGGCGTCCGTAAGTTGGAGAACCCTGGCGCAGATCAACAACTGCATCGAGGATCGTACCCGAAAGCACCCGCACGAGTTTTGTCTGTGCATGTGGGTTGAGCTGGAAATGCAAGCCGCGGATCACACCATACGAAGAAGAAGACTGGTTGTCCTGTACAAAAACAATATCCACCCCTTCATTTTTAAACACATCGGCGTTGTAAGATTCAAAAAAATATCCGCGACTATCTGCAAATACTTTGGGCTCATAGATCAATAGCCCGGGTATATCGGTGGTTTTAAAAGGCATACTACAGGCTCCAGTATTTTCTGTTCTTAATTTTGTTTCGATAAATTCCTTTCAGATCGGCAATCATGGCATGTGGCCGGGTGATACCGGTGTAATAATCGTCGCCGAGATTTATATAGTCGGCATGTGGAACGGTGATGATCACCGCATCATAATCTTTCCCTGTCTCAGGAGTTAGGCTAAAACCATACTCATGCTGCAATTCATCAGAATCAGCATAGGGATCTTCCACATCAACATTTACATAGAACGCTTTCAATGCTTTCACTACATCCGCCACTTTCGAATTACGGATATCACTCACATTTTCCTTGAATGTTGCGCCTTTGATCAATACCCTTGCAGATTTCACATTACCATCTGTTTTGATGATATGCTGAACTATTTTCTGTGCTACATAGCTGGCCATATCATCATTGATGGTACGACCCGCTAGTATCACCTGGGACTTATATCCGAGTTCATTCGCTTTATGTGTGAGGTAATAAGGATCCACCCCGATACAATGTCCTCCTACCAGGCCGGGCTGAAACTTGAGGAAGTTCCATTTGGTACCCGCTGCTTCCAGGACCTCAAATGTGTTGATGTCCATTTTGTCGAAAATAATTGATAGCTCATTCATCAGCGCGATATTCAAATCACGTTGTGTGTTCTCGATGATCTTGGCGGCTTCTGCGACCTTGATGCAGGATGCCCTGTGAACACCGGCTTTAACAACAAGCTCGTAAGTTTTAGCGATATTCTCCAGTGACTCGTCATCACAACCTGAAACAACTTTCACAATACTGCTCAGAGTATGGTTCTTGTCGCCCGGGTTGATCCGCTCGGGGGAATAACCCAGTTTAAAGTCAACGACATTCTTAAGGCCAGAAATTTTTTCGATGATCGGAAGGCAGTCTTCCTCGGTGCAGCCTGGATAAACGGTCGACTCGAAAACTACGTAGTCTCCTTTTTTGATCACTTTGCCGATTGTTTCAGAAGCGCGTTGAACAGGTACCAGGTCGGGCACGTTATGCTCATCCACCGGGGTTGGCACAGCCACTATATAGAATTTCGCTTCCTTCAGAGTTTCGAGGCTGTTGGTAAATTCGATATCGCAGCCCTCAAAAGCTTCTTTCTCTAATTCGTTACTGGGGTCGATACCCTGCTTCATCAGTTCAACGCGTTTGTCGTTGATATCAAATCCAATTACCGATATTTTCTTTGCAAACTCCAATGCAATGGGTAAGCCCACATAGCCCAATCCAATCACCGCTAATTTTGCCTTTTTGTCGATCAGTTCCTGGTACATAAAGTTTTAATAGTTTAGGTTTAAGGTAAACACACTTGTTTCTTTCTTCTTACTTAGTACTTACAAACTCTTTTGGCTGCTTACTCCATTCTTCTTTTGGCAGTCCCTTAAAGTAGTCATAGGTTATCTTTAATCCCTGTGCGCGGTCTACTTTTGGCTCCCAGCCCAGGATGGTTTTTGCCTTTGTAATATCCGGCTGACGTTGCCTGGGATCATCGACTGGCAAAGGTTTGTATACAATCTCGGTGGCATTGCCGGTAAGCGCAAGCACTTCTTCTGCAAAATCTTTCAATGAGATTTCATTGGGATTGCCAATGTTGACCGGTAGATGATAGTCGCTAAGCAATAACCTGTAAATGCCATCAATAAGATCATCCACAAAACAAAAGCTTCTTGTCTGAGATCCATCTCCAAAAACGGTAAGCGGTTCACCACGCAATGCCTGCCCGATAAATGCCGGCAGAGCACGGCCATCATTGAGACGCATACGCGGACCATAGGTATTAAATATCCGCACTATCCGTGTTTCTACATTATGAAATGTATGATATGCCATGGTGATGGATTCCATGTATCGCTTTGCCTCATCATAGACTCCTCTCGGTCCAACAGGGTTTACATTGCCCCAGTATTCTTCGGTTTGAGGATGCACCAGAGGATCTCCATATACTTCACTGGTTGAGGCAACCAGTATCCTGGCACCTTTAGCCTTGGCAAGGCCAAGACAGTTATGTGTTCCCATCGCGCCCACCTTTAGGGTCTGTATGGGAATCTTCAGGTAGTCGATAGGACTGGCAGGAGATGCAAAGTGGAGGATATAATCAAGTCGACCGGCTACATGAATAAACTTTGTGACATCGTGATGAAAGAACTCAAACTGTTCAAGTTTGAACAGGTGCTCGATATTTTTCAGATCACCCGTGATCAGGTTATCCATACCAACCACTCTGTAACCTTCTTTAATAAAACGATCACACAGATGAGAACCCAGGAAGCCGGCCGCGCCGGTGATAAGTATTCTTTTTCGATCCATAATATTTAATAGGTTATTCCAGGCCCGGCCTGCCTACACTTTCATAATGAAATCCAAGCCCGTTGATACTGGAAACTTCGAAAAGATTCCGGCCGTCGAAAATCACTTTATTTTTTAGGCTTGCAACGATCTTTAAAAAATCAGGCGTACGGAACTCGTTCCATTCCGTCGCAATGATCAACGCATCAGCGTCCTTTAATGCAGCATATTGATTCTCCGCATACTGAATTTTGTCTCCGATGGCCTGGCGCACATTATTCATCGCTTCAGGATCAAAGGCGGTGACTGTAGCACCCTCCTTCACCAACGCATCGATAATATCTAATGCCGGCGCCTCACGAATATCGTCCGTATTTGGCTTGAATGCAAGTCCCCACAGCGCAAAATGTTTTCCCTGCAGGTTATTATTGAAATATTTCCTGATTTTAGGTAGCAGATGCAGTTTCTGCATTTCATTTACCTCGATGACGGCATTCAGTATCTTAAAATCATATCCTGAATCGGAAGCTGATTTCACCAGGGCCTGCACATCTTTAGGAAAACAACTGCCTCCATAACCAATACCAGGAAACAAGAACCGCTTTCCGATCCTTTCGTCACTACCAATTCCACGGCGTACCATATCTACATCGGCACCAAGTCGCTCGCATAGTTGTGCGATCTCATTCATAAACGAAATCTTTGTTGCCAAAAATGAGTTGGCAGCATATTTTGTCAATTCAGCCGAGCGCTCATCCATAAAGATCACCGGGTTGCCCTGGCGAACAAATGGCGCAAACAATTCACCTATCAGTTTCTTCGCTCTTTCAGAACGCGTGCCGATCACTACCCTGTCGGGCTTCATAAAATCATCAACGGCTACGCCTTCACGCAAAAACTCAGGATTCGATACCACATCAAACTCGCCTTTGAAATTTTTCGCGACTGCTTCCCGAACCAGGTCAGCCGTTCCGACCGGCACCGTGCTTTTATCTACAATCACTTTGTAATCGGAAATGATCTTCCCGATCTCTTCAGCTACACCAAGAACATAGCGAAGATCCGCAGAGCCATCTTCACCAGGAGGTGTAGGCAGGGCAAGGAAAACAATTGAAGCATCCTTTATACCTTCTGCCAGGTCTGTCGTGAATAGTAAACGTTCTTCCTTCAGGTTGCGAAGAAAAATTTTCTCAAGCCCTGGTTCATAAATAGTGATCGTACCGCTTTTTAGACGGGTCACTTTAGATTCGTCGATATCAACACAGGTAACAGTATTACCAGTCTCTGCAAAACATGTACCTGTAACTAAGCCAACATAACCTGTTCCTACTACTGCGATTTTCATAAATATTTATTATTGCGCCTCTGCGTCCTTTTTGTGATTGAAAATTAAGATTCAAAATACTCCAGCACCTTAGAGGTGATAAACTGTAGTTGCGCCTCTTCCAATTCGGTATGAATGGGTAAAGAGATCACTCTTTCCGTCAACCAGTCAGTTACCGGCATCTGCTTCGACGAAACATTAAACTGTTCAAACATCCGTTGCCTGTGACCCGGAACCGGGTAATAGATCATGGAAGGAATTTTATGCATGGCCAGGAATTCGTTCAGCCCGTTTCTTTTGGCTGCACTATTATCCCCGTCTTCGATCAGCAGGGTATATTGATGAAAAACATGTTTTGAATAACTGGCACGGAAAGGTGTTTTGATGCTGGCATGACCTGCAAATGCTTTATCATAAAAATCAGCAGCTGATCTCCGGGCTGCATTGTATTCGTCAAGATGGCGGAGTTTGATATCCAGGATCGCTGCCTGCATCGTGTCAAGACGGCTATTACATCCTACCAGGTCATGGAAGTACCTCCGGCTCTGCCCATGATTGGCGATCATCTTAAGTTTATCAGCCAGCATATCGTCGTTGGTAAAAATGGCGCCGCCATCTCCAAACGCGCCGAGATTTTTAGATGGATAAAACGATGTCGCCCCGATATCACCGATCGTACCGGTCTTTTGACGAATATCGCCCTGCTCGTAGTCGCATCCTATTGCCTGCGCATTGTCTTCAATTACAAATAGCCCGTGCTTCTTTGCAATGGACATGATCTCTTCCATAGGAGCAGCCTGGCCATACAGGTGTACGGGCACGATCGCTTTAGTTTTGGGTGTGATCACTTTCTCCAATTCGACAGGGTCGATACAGAATGTTTTGGGGTCAACCTCAACAAAAACGGGGGTTAGCCTCAGCAAAGCGATCACTTCCGTGGTGGCGATATAGGTAAAAGAAGGAGTAATCACTTCATCGCCCGGTTGTAGTCCAAGTGCCATCATGGCGATTTGCAGGGCATCCGTGCCGTTGGCACAGGGAATAGTATGTTTTACTCCAAGGTAATTTGAAAGATTGGCGGCGAAATCCTGAACCGGTTTCCCGTTGATGAAGGCCGAGCTTTCCATCACGCCGAGGACAGCCTGGTCAACCTTCTCCTTTATCTTCTGGTACTGGGTCTTTGTATCGACCATCTGGATTGGGCGCATGGAGATTTTTTAAGGTTAAAGTTTAGCTTTTCAGGGATCATTATTCAAGTCCATAGCCCCGCCAGCATACCAGGATATTCCGGCCAAACTGCTCTGAAGCCATAAAACGGTCGCAAAAATAATAAAATACGGGTAGTTTCCTACTTTTGCTACCCGGCAAATCACGGTTAAAATCAATACTTTGGGATTATTTTTTTACAATATATTCCTCCTCCTGTTCCGGGCCGGTATTTCAATAGCGGCGCTTTTCAATAGCAAAGCCCGTAAATGGACAAAAGGCCGGGAAGGGATCTGGGAGAAGCTGGAAGCCGATTTTAAGGAAACGCAGGGAAAAAATCCAGGAACTATCTGGATCCACTGTGCCTCCCTTGGAGAATTTGAACAGGGCAGGCCCGTGCTGGAAAAGTTGAAAGCCAGCTACCCCGGGCATAAGATCCTGCTCACATTTTTCTCACCCTCTGGTTATGAGGTCCGCAAGGACTACAAAGGCGCCGACTGGGTGCATTACCTGCCGCTTGACAGTGCAGGCAGCGCCCGGCGATTCCTGCAGATTGTAAAACCGTCACTCGTCATATTTGTCAAATATGAATTTTGGTATCATTACCTCAGCCAGGTCAGGCAAAACAGGATCCCTTTATTACTTATTTCCGCCATCTTTCGTAAAGAATCCATTTTCTTCAAATGGCACGGTGGTTTGCAAAGGAAGATGCTAAGCTTTTTTGACCAGCTTTTTGTGCAGGACGAGGTTTCAAAAACGCTGTTGGCTGGCATTAACATCCATCATGTCAGCGTTGCGGGTGATACCCGGTTTGACCGGGTGGTTGAAATTGCTGAACAAGCGGCCGCCATTCCGCAAATGGAAACATTCATGCGTAATAAAAACGTGATAGTGGCAGGCAGTAGCTGGCCTCCCGACGAGGAGATATTAAAGCAAACAGTTTCTGAAGCCGGTGGTGATTTGAAGCTCATCATTGCGCCACATGAGACTAATAGTGATCATATCACTTCACTCCAAAAACTTTTCCCTGGTTCAATTAAATGGACCGAGATACAAACTCTCGAAGGTGAAAACCTGGCTTCGATCTTACAAAACAGCCGGGTCATGATCATTGACACTATTGGCCTTTTGTCAAGATTGTACAGGTATGCAACGATCTCCTATATCGGCGGTGGATTTGGAAAAGGAATACACAATACCCTGGAGGCGGCGGTTTATGGCAAACCCGTCATTTTTGGACCAACGCATCAAAAATTCAGGGAAGCCATTGAACTCGCGCAAAGCGGGGGGGCCACACCAATAACAAATGCAGATGACTGCAGGAAAGCAGTAAAAAGATTCCTGGAAGATCAACAAGCTTACAAACAAGCCTGTGAAAGCGCTAAGAAATATGTGTGGGAGAATCGTGGTGCTACCGGGAGAATCCTGGAATATATTCAGGAAAAACGTCTTTTAACCAGTTGATCAAACTGTGCTACCACCGGCAGTTCGGTATCCCATCCCAGTTTTATCTTTAGTTCCCGGCTGATCCAATATTCCGCTTCAGGATAAATATTAAAACTATTAATGGTTTTTATACTTCTTTCATACATGGCTTCATCGCCACGAAACAGGTCATTGATAAAAAGGAAGCGATCGTTGATGCCAATTGCTTTGCGGAGGTCTTTTATTGGCGTTTCTTTTAATACTTCCACCAGTTCGGCCTTACCACCCTGCTTTAACCGGTCATTAAGTGATTCGGGATCCCCGTTTTTATTTTTTACCTGGTGCGAAAGTGTCGGGATCTCTACCAACGGATCGAAAACCATATCCAGCTGACCATTTTGCTGAACAATTGAAAACGACTCTTCTTCTACCAGGACTTTTTCCTTTGTTTCCCGTGTAGTTGGCGTCTCAACCGGTTTAGGTGCGTATTTTTCGTATTGATCTGGACTTACATTCATCCGGGCGGGCATCATCACGGAGACTTTGGAAGTGCCCAGGGTTTTATTTTCCTGGAGTTTGGATGTCAATTCTGTTTGTAAAAGCTGCAGGGTGATCAGCATCTGCCCGGCCGAAGCCTTTTGATTGAACTGTTCGGTTAATTTGGATATCAAGATTTCTATTCGCTCCATTTTGCTATTTTTGGCAGGACTGATTTAAGATTAAAAGATTTCGCTGACAGCATTGTTTGCTCAAATCCCCTGAAACGATCCGTGAATCTGTTCAAATCCACAAAATCAGCGTTTTAAAATTACAAACTGTTTGCCAAAAAATTCGTTTTTTCAAATCGGGAAAATTAAATCTTAACAATGTTTATTGAACCCAATATTCGAGGTGAGCGCCGTGGGTGGATAGAAGTGATATGTGGCTCCATGTTTAGTGGCAAAACAGAAGAATTGATCAGAAGACTGAAAAGAGTCAGGATCGCCAACCTGAAAGCTGAGATCTTTAAACCAGCTATTGATACACGCTACGATGAATTAAAAATCATTTCACACGATACCAACGCGGTACATTCCACGCCAATCGATAATTCGCAAAAGATACTATTGATGGCGCAGGACGTTGATGTAATTGGGATTGACGAAGCCCAGTTCTTTGATAATGAGTTGCCTAATGTGTGCGACCAACTGGCTTATAATGGTGTGCGGGTGATCGTTGCCGGGCTCGATATGGACTTTACCGGGAAACCTTTTGGGCAGATGCCATACCTATTGGCAAAGGCTGACTATATCACCAAGCTCCATGCTATTTGCGTAAAATGCGGACATATCGCGAATTATTCGTACCGTAAAATTCCCAACGAAGACCAGGTAATGCTGGGTGCCACAGATGCGTATGAACCAAGATGCAGGATTTGTTATTACGAGAAACTCTAATCAGTTGCCAGGTTGAGATCAAGTATCGTACGCGAGCATCATCTGTTAAAACTTCTCGTCTCTTAAATCAGTATTTTCGCCAAAAATAAAAGCTATCGCTTCTCCCCGTCATATTTATACTCTATTCAAGAAGGATTTACTGCTGGAGATCCGCCAGCAATACAGCTTTTATGGTATCCTGCTGTATATCGGTGCAACCACTTTTGTCTTATTCATGGCCATTGATGCCCCCGAAAGCAGGGTGTGGAATGGATTGTTTTGGGTGATCCAGTTATTTATTTGTATTAATGCAGTGGCCAAAAGTTTTCTGCAGGAAAGTAAAGGCAGGATGCTTTACTTCTACTCGATAGCTTCCCCGGCAGACTTTGTCATGGCAAAATTGCTCTTCAACTCGCTGCTCATGCTTTTGATGAGCCTGCTTAGCCTGGTACTATTCACACTTTTTCTTGGAAACCCGATTGAAAAGGCTGGCGCTTTTATCGGGCTCGTGCTTTTGGGCGGATGGAGCCTCAGCCTGGTTTTTACTTTCCTTGCAGCAATTGCTGCACGGGCGCAACAAAACGCAGCTATCATGGCCGTACTGGGTTTTCCTATCATATTACCTCAACTCATTTTACTGATGCAGTTGTCAAATGCGGCATTCAACCCGGTTTTAACCATAAAAGCCAGCACTATCCTTCTATTAATAGCGCTCGACCTGATGGTGATCCTTCTGGCGGTGATCCTTTTTCCATTTTTATGGAAAGACTGAACCTTGCAGCTAATAAACTGTTTTAGGGGTTTTATTGAAAATAATTTACAGCTGACTTCGTTTTCATCCAAAAATTCAAAGCACGGCGGGTTTATTTGTACTTTGCGAAAAATTAGGCAGTATTAAATATGCCGCCTTAATTTTGCTCCATTTTAACGAACAATATTTGCCGGTAAGATGGCCAATGAAAAAAACTATATGTATAAGTCCTGGTGGAAAATACTGGCTGTTCTCTTACTGGTCTATACGTTTGTAGCTGGCCTGCTGTTAAATGTGCCGCAACTACCCGTGTTGCAGGAAACCATCCGCAATCTTTATTTCCATGTCTGCATGTGGTTTGCCATGATGATCTTGTTTACCGTTTCCGTGGTAAACGCGATACGCTACCTCAGAACCCTTGACCTGAAGTACGATATTTACACGCGCCAGTTTGCTGTTGTAGCTATCGTGTTTGGCATCCTGGGATATGCCACTGGCGCCATCTGGGCCTCTTATACCTGGGCCGATCCCAATACATCGGTATACAATTCTTTTAGTACAATTGCCCGTGATCCCAAATTGATCGGCGCCGCGATCGCGCTGTTGGTATATTTTGCCTACCTCATACTTCGCGACTCTATTACGGATATTGATAAAAAAGCACGGATCAGTGCGGTTTACAACATATTCGCTTATGCCCTGTTGTTTCCCTGCATCTGGATTTTGCCAAGACTGATGCCCAGCCTGCACCCTGGAAATGAAGGTAACCCTGCACTTGATGTGAAGGATGATATCAGTGGCTCGATGAGGATTGTTTTTTATCCCGCGATCATCGGCTGGACGCTGCTGGGGTTATGGATCGCTACCCTGAAGATCCGTCTGAGCCTGGTTAGAGAAAAAATGATGTCAAATTAATTAGAAATATATGCTACCATTCAATCGACCAATCATGCATAAGTTACGTTACGTGGTATCGGTGTTACTTTTAATGCTTATGACAATTTACGTGCAGGCACAGGAGCCGGTTAGTAAATCAGGTTTTGGTGAAACCATGCGCAGCAATGGTCGTATTTATGTAGTGGTCGCAGTCATGTTGACCATCCTTGCCGGTTTGGTACTTTATCTTGTCAGACTCGACAGGAAGATCTCAAAAATTGAAAAAGGGAATTTATAAAAAACAACCTGGTAAATGCAGGATGCGGTTCGCGCAGGCGCATAGTATTCAGCTACTTTACCATCAACCAATGATTACGCTTGCATTTGAAAAATTAAATTAGAATTCATGTCAGACAATTACAGTTTTTTTGCCGCTGTTGAAAAAAGCTTCGACAAAGCGGCAAAGTTTACAAAGTGGACCCCCGGTATCCTGGAACAGATCAAAGCATGTAACGCGGTATACCGGATGAGATTTCCCATCAAAAGAGACGACGGAAGCATTGAAGTAATGGAAGCTTACCGTGTTCAGCACTCCCAGCACAAAACACCCTGCAAGGGAGGTATTCGCTTTGCTGCAGAAGTAAACCAGGATGAAGTCATGGCGCTTGCAGCCCTGATGACATATAAATGCGCTATCGTGAACGTTCCTTTCGGCGGTGGTAAAGGTGGTATCAAGATCAATCCGAGAAATTATTCCGCATATGAACTGGAAAAGATCACACGCCGTTATACCGCGGAATTGATGAAGAAGAATTTTATCGGCCCGGGTACTGATGTCCCTGCGCCTGACTACGGCACGGGTGAACGTGAAATGGCATGGATACTCGATACCTATACCGCTATGCACCCGGGAGAAATAGATGCAGCTGGTTGCGTAACGGGTAAACCTGTTTCCCAGGGAGGCGTTCGCGGTCGTCGTGAGGCAACAGGGCTTGGTGTGTTTTTCGGGCTTCGCGAAGTTTGTAATATGACCGACGTGATGCAAAAGCAGGGATTGGCACCGGGTGTGGAAGGCAAGCGTGTTGTAGTACAGGGTTTAGGTAATGTGGGCTACCATTCCGCTAAGTTCTTCCAGGACGCAGGTGCAATGGTTATCGGCCTTGCAGAATTTGAAGGATCCATTTATAATGAGAAAGGTTTGGATATCGAAGCTGTCTTTGAGCATCGCAAAAAAACCGGTTCGATCCTGAATTTTCCTGGTGCACAGAATTTTGCCAAAAACACGGATGCGCTCGAAATGGATTGCGATATCCTGATCCCTGCTGCGCTTGAAAATGTGATCAACGAAGACAATGCCCCCAGGATAAAAGCAAAGATCATCGGTGAAGCAGCCAATGGTCCACTCACTCCCGAAGCGGATGAGATATTGATGAAAAAAGGAGTGCTGGTAGTACCCGATATGTATCTCAATGCCGGTGGGGTAACCGTTTCATATTTTGAATGGCTTAAAAACCTGAGCCACGTACGTTATGGCCGTATGGAAAAACGCTTCAATGAAAATATGAATGCGCATATCGTAGGCCAGATGGAAGCGCTTTCAGGCAAGAAGATGAATGAAAGGGAAAAAGAATACATTGTTCATGGTGCCGATGAAGTAGACCTGGTGTACAGTGGTCTTGAAGAAACGATGATCACTGCTACACACGAAATCATGAATGAATGGAAGAACAACCCGGAAATTCCTGATATGCGTACTGCAGCCTATGTTGTTGCCATTAATAAGGTAGCAACCAGCTACGCTGAACTGGGTATTTTCCCATAATAGTATTTAGCAAGACCTTATTTACAGTTAAGCCCTTCGTTTCGAGGGGCTTTTTCTTTCATTGAACCCAGTGGCTCAATTTCTTAAATAAAAATTTTGCGTAACCAAATGGTTACCTATATTTGTAACCGAAAAGTTACATAATTTATGAGAAGAGATGTATTCCAGGCGATAGCCGACCCCACACGCCGTGAGATTATCGACATGATCTCGCGGGAATCACTAAACCTGAATGCCATCGCGGAAAATTTCGACATCAGCAGGCCAGCGATCTCGAAGCACATTAAGATTCTGGCGGAATGCGGACTTATCCAGGTCCGCCAAAAGGGTCGCGAACGTTATTGTGAGCCGCAATTGAAGAGATTGAATGAAGTTTCTAACTGGGTAGAACAGTATCGTGTCTTTTGGACCAGTAAGCTGGATGCGCTTGAAAATTTTCTTGCAACGGAGAATAAAAAAAATATTAAACCAAATAAAAAAACAAAGAAATGAGCACACAACCTATCGTGATCGAAAGGACATTCAACGTGTCTCCTACCCGTTTGTGGCAGGCGCTAACAGACAGTGAGCAAATGAAACAATGGTACTTTGACCTTCCGGGGTTTAAGGCCGAACCGGGATATGAATTCAGTTTTTATGGTGGCCACGAGGAAAAAAAATTCCTGCATCTCTGCAAGGTTATCGAAGTAATTCCCGAAAAGAAGCTCACCCATAGCTGGCGATATGATGGCTATCCCGGCGATTCCATCGTTAGTTTTGAACTTTTCCCGGAAGGTGGTGCTACACGCCTGAGGCTTACCCATACCGGTCTTGAAACATTTGGAGACAACCCGGATTTTGCAAAAAGCAATTTTGTCGAAGGATGGACCAGCATTGTTGGCAGGAGGTTACAAAAATATCTTGAAGCCTGAGACATTTTATTAAGATCGGCCGGTCAGGGATTGGTTTCTGACAGCAGGTATTCAACCGCAAGAGTATACCCTTTGAGTCCCAAACCAAAAATACTGCCGGCTGCTTTTCCCGATACATGTGATAGCTTACGAAAGTCTTCACGAGCGTGTACATTCGATATATGTACTTCCACAACGGGGGCTTTAATAGCAGCTACGGCATCACCAATAGCCACCGATGTATGCGTATAACCCGCGGCGTTAAGGATGATTCCGTCATGATCAAATCCCACTCTTTGCAACTCATTGATGAGCTCACCTTCCACATTACTTTGATAGTATGTGAATGTGACCTGGGGATAAGAAGCCTTTAACTCCTCGAAAAACTGATCGAATGACTGACTGCCATAGATACCGGGTTCTCTTTTTCCAAGCAGATTTAAATTCGGTCCGTTGATAATTGCGATTTTCATCAAATGTGTGGGTTAATAGTTCACTAATTTAAAGTAAATCATCAAATTTATTGTTTGTCGGTAGATAGCAAGCTATACATCAGTAAACTGATATGATTTCCATTCTTAACTTCAGACTCCCTTAACCTGCCTTCATAACTAAACCCAAGTTTTTCTGCCAGGCGCCAACTTGTCTCATTCCCATCTTCTATCACTGCTTCCAGGCGGTGCAGTTTCCAATGAGAAAAGAGATAACGGATCATTACCGGGACAACTTCGGGCATGATACCCTTTTTCCAAAATTTTGGGAGAAGCCAGTAACCGATCTCGGCTTTCTGGTGTGCAGCAGTATAATTGTTCATGCCACAAGCTCCCACAGGCGAGCCTGTATCACGATCGATGATCTTCCACCATATGCCGGTCTTTTCACGCCAGATCCGGTCATAAAATTCCATTTGAGATTTAGTGTCCTCCAGCGTTTTGTAGGAGACCCCATAAAAAGGAATTACATCCGGATCGCTCAGACCGTCGAAAATAAAAGCCTGGTCATCGGCAACGATTTGCCGGAGGACAAAACGTTCGGTATGTAATTCAGGGAACATAATACCCGGTCACCGGCAAAAATTTATCCAATTAAGTATGTAAACGATTTTAGTTTACGTGTTCTTTGATCATTTGAATAAAGTCGTCAAACAAATAGCGGCTATCGTGCGGACCCGGTGTTGCTTCGGGGTGGTATTGGACCGAAAATGCGGGTTTGCCTTTAACCCTGATCCCTTCAATCGACTGGTCATTCAGGTTCACGTGCGTCACTTCAATATGATCGGCCTTTTTAACAGCTTCGGGATCCACACCAAACCCATGATTTTGCGTCGTAATCTCCGAGCGTCCTGTAACCAGGTTTTTTACAGGGTGATTCAGACCCCTGTGGCCGTGATGCATTTTGAATGTGGGGATATCATTTGCAAGCGCCAGCAATTGGTGACCCAGGCAAATGCCAAATACAGGTTTCTCTTCTTTTAATATTTGCTTCAGGGAATTGACCGCATAGTCCATTGGCGCAGGATCGCCCGGTCCATTGGAGATAAAATAGCCATGCGGTTCGAATTTCTTTACTTCCTCCAGCGGAGTTTTGGCTGGAAATACTTTTACATAAGCCCCCCGCTCAACCATGCAGTTGAGAATATTTTTCTTCACGCCATAGTCCATGACCGCAATACGGATCTGGGATTGTTTATCACCCAGCTCATAGGTTTCAATGGTACTAACCTGTGAAGCCAGTTCGAGCCCATCCATGCTCGGAACATCCTGAAGCTTTTTCTTCAGGACTTCAATATCTGTTGTGTCAGAAGATATAATACAGTTCATCGCGCCCCGGGTGCGGATATGCGCCACAAGTGAGCGGGTGTCTACATCGGCAATCGAAACAATATTGTGTTTTTTCAGGTAATCCTCGAGCGAGCCCTGAGCTGTTTTCCTGGAGTACTGATCTTCCAGGTTACGCCCGATCAGGCCTTTGATCTTCACGCTATCGGACTCGATCTCGTTGTCTTTCACACCATAGTTACCCACATGCACCACGTTCATTATAAGCACCTGCCCAAAATAACTGGGATCAGTAAAAACTTCCTGGTAGCCGGTCATACCGGTGTTAAAACAAATCTCACCGGTGGTAGTTCCTATAGCTCCAAATGATTTACCATAACAAACAGTTCCATCCTGCAAAACCAGAACTGCGGCGGGGCGGGTAGTAGACATAGTCTGAAAAATCTGCGCTTTTTAAAAACAAATTGCGCAAAAGTAGCAGGAAATCGAGAAACGGAGGGGATTATTTTGTTAACAGTTATTCACAAGTATCTACAAGTAAACAGCCGGGAAGACGGCAAGCCGGGAAGCATTGATTTACATTTTGATCCTTGCTAAACGACTTACCGTCTTACCAGCAAAAAAACAACTAAATATTTAGCCTTTCACCCGCAAAAAATTCCCATTCTTATCAAACTCCAAAGCCACGCCAGAAGAGAGTTTGATCTCCTGGATAGCATCCACACGTTCCCAGCCACGGATATACTCACCGCTATAATTCGCCGCGACATAGTCCAGGATCAGAACGGGTATTATAGTTGACGGAATGGGTTCTGTGCCTTCGATCTTCCTGATATTACCCTGGCGGCTAAATTCCAGCTTGCTGCCATTGTCGAGGTAAACATGAAAATAGGTTTTGAGATCATCGAGTTCTTTTACAACCTGCAGGATTTGTTTTCCAGGATAATGCGTTGTTACAAAACCACTGGCATTGGCGGGCAAATCATCCTCCTGCACAACTTTTTCCTTGTCGCAGGATACAAGCAGAAAAGCGGAGAGTGTCATATGAAGAAAAATTTTTTTCATAACATAAAATTTTTAATGATTGTCTGTTAAAGACAACCCGCTTCCTACAAACCCCTACTTAAACCTTAGAAGAAAAAGTTAAGAGAATTAAAAAATGCTTATCCCCGCATTCCAGCCAAACCAGCCTCTTAGTTTAGAGCTGCCCAGACCAAAGCTATGGTAAGATCCAGGTAACACATCGTATTTGTAGCCCGCTATTGGTGCTGGTTGATCGGTGTAGCAAACCGCCAGGGAAGGCCCGCCAAACACCGCGAAGCGTTTACCTAATTTGATATTAAGCTGCAGGTGTAGTTTGTTCAACAGGTTGAGATGATCCCAACTGCCGAGGTATAAATATTGTGAGGTAAGTTCCGGGTTGAGCGATAACCAGCGCGCCAATCCCCATTCGGTTCCCAGGCCATATCCAAACGTGTACAGTTTTGCATCTTCCCTGTCAACATTCATTCCTGCCATCAATATGCTATAAAGTCTGCGGCTTCCGGTTTTAAAGGCAATATTGGCATCTACCGACTCAGTAGTATACATGGCGAGTTTATGATAGCCCTTCATTACCACATTGATCAGCCCAATACTGTATCCGTCTGAAGTATCAGAAATATTGATAAGGCCGATCTGCACCCCCTTTAATTTTTTTGCATAGTTAAAGAC
>JAEZRB010000207.1 GCA_023412975.1 Bacteroidota bacterium
CACGACAGCATAGCAAATCTCGGATCCCACAAACAGCTTCACGCACTCCTACCGCATCCCCCTTGTCACCCCGTGCGTTGCACCAAAAAAGACTGTACAATAAAAAAATCAGAGTCGGGGCGGGGCCTTTCTCTAATGAACTAAACGCTCACGGCTCGGGAAAGATGCCGGCTCAAGGCCGGCACGACAGCATAGCAAATCTCGGATCCCACATCAAACAACTACCCGAACGCCTGCCGCCTCCCCGCTGTCATCCCGGGTGTTGCACCAAGGGTGACTATGCAATAAAGAAAACCAGAGCCGGGGTAGCTGCCAGTTTGTCCCTTATATCCAGATTGGAACAGGACTTGATAAAGCCAACCTGAAATTTCAAATCACTGAACACTATGCAAGAAAAAGGCACGATCTCCATCCATACGGAGAACATTTTTCCTATTATTAAAAAATTCCTCTATTCTGACCACGAAATCTTTCTGAGGGAATTGGTTTCCAACGCAGTAGACGCTACCCAGAAAATCAAGCGCCTGTCCTCGCTGGGGCAGTTTAGTGGTGAACTGGGTGAGCTGCAGGTAGAAGTATCGGTAGATAAAGACCAGAAGACCATCACGATCAGCGACCAGGGTATTGGCATGACCGACGATGAGATAAAAAAATATATCAACCAGATCGCGTTTTCAGGTGCCGAGGAGTTTGTAGAGAAATTCAAAGAAGCAAAAGACGCCAATGAACTGATCGGAAAATTTGGGATGGGCTTTTATTCCGCATTTATGGTTGCTGAAAAAGTGGTAATCCAGACGCTCTCTTATGTCGATGGCGCGCAGCCGGTTCGCTGGGAGTGTGACGGCACAACCGAATTTGAAATTTCGGAAGGCAGCCGGACCAAACGCGGCACGGATATCATCCTTTATCTCAACAGCGAATCCGAAGAATTTTTAGAAAAGCATCGCTTACAGTCGATCCTAGATAAATACTGCTCTTTCCTTCCCGTACCTATCAAATTTGGTACAAAGACCGATTCAGTCCCCGACGGTGAAGAAGACGGCAAGCCAAAATATAAGTCGGTTGAAGTTGATAACATCATCAACAATACCCGGCCTATCTGGACCAAACCACCGAGTGAACTCAAAGACGAAGACTATCTTGGGTTCTATAAAGAGCTCTACCCGTTTTCCGAAGATCCTCTTTTCTGGATACACCTTAATGTCGACTATCCCTTCAACCTAACCGGTGTACTCTATTTCCCCAAAGTGAAAAAGGAAATGGATCTCAAACCGAACAAAATAAAATTATACTCACGCCAGGTATTCATCACTGATGAGGTAAAAGATATTGTACCTGAGTTCCTGATGCTTTTGCACGGCGTGATCGATTCACCGGATATTCCGTTAAACGTATCCCGCAGTTTTTTACAGGCCGACAGCAACGTAAAAAAGATCAACACCTACATTACAAAAAAAGTAGCTGATAAATTATCTGAACTTTTCAAAAAAGACCGCAAGCGTTATGAAGAAAAATGGGATGACATTGGCCTTTTTGTAAAATATGGGATGATCACAGATGAAAAATTTTATGAGAAGGCAAAAAGCTTTGCGCTTATTGTCAATACAAAAAAAGAATTTTTCACCCTGGATGAATACCGTGAAAAAATAAAACCGGCCCAGACGGATAAAGATGAAAGCGTAGTCTACCTCTACACTACGGATCCGGACAAACAGGATGCTTTTATCCAGTCGGCGGAGGCCCGTGGCTATGATGTCCTGCTGATGAATTCACCGCTTGACAATCATTTTATCAGTCAGCTCGAACACAAGCTGGAAAAAACCCAGGTGAAAAGAGTCGACTCAGGAACTATCGACACCCTGATCAAAAAGGACGATACCATACCTTCCGTTCTCACCGAAGAACAAACCACAGCGGTAAAATCGGTATTTGAAAAAACCATACAAAAACCGGGTATGACGGTCGCAGTCGAAAGTCTCAGTCCGAATGAGATGCCGGTGACCGTGACCATGGACGAATTCATGCGTCGCATGAAAGATATGGCACAGATGGGTGGTGGTATGAGTTTTTACGGCGCAATGCCCGATAATTACAAGGTTACAGTCAATAGCAATCACCCGCTGATCAACAGGATGGCGCAGGCCGGAACAGTTGAGGAAAAAGAAAAGATCGCCAAACAGGCCTATGATCTCGCCCTACTTTCACAGGGAATGCTTAGTGGAGCGGAGCTGACGGATTTTGTGAAGAGAAGTGTTGAAATGATTTAATTGGATTCATTGCTGTCCGGAATAAATTTTTAAAATGTTATCAAAGCTTTGACCAAGGCGTCATCTATGGCTTTTATTCTCACAGGGGCTTTTCTTTTTTCGTAGCGCCTGTGTACTTCTTTTTCGCCGGTGTCCATGGATGCCGGAACTCCCGTTCCGGCCAGCAAGAACGGAACGGAGTTCCGTTTTACCAGCCATCCTGACCGCTCGCTTAACCCTTAGCATAAAGACGGCTTAGTCCGTAATTTTCTTGTTTCGTTTTCCGAAGCCAGCGTTTCCCCGGACAGCAATGATGAGAAATTTGGAATTGGGTAGAGCCTGATATTCGAAAGTGTCTGACCTGAAAGGTTCCCTCTAATTCTTAATTACCAATTCCCAATCCCTAATCCCTTAAAGAGATACCCCACGCTTCCACGGAATAAAATCATCCTGGTTAAGCAGAACAGCTTTGGGAATGATTTCACCGCTGGCAGCCCTGATACAATATTCGAGGATCTCTTCTCCCATCTGTTCAATGGTTTTCTCCCCTTCAATGATCGGGCCCGTATCGATATCAATGATATCACTCATTCTTCTCGCAAGAGCTGAGTTGGTAGAGATCTTAATTGTGGGACAAACGGGATTACCCGTGGGTGTACCCAGGCCAGTCGTAAATAAAATGAGCGTGGCTCCGGCTGCAGCTTTGCCAGTAGTGGCTTCCACATCATTACCAGGCGTACATACCAGGTTCAAACCGGGCTTGGTTGCGGGCTCAGTATAATCCAGCACATCTTCTACGGGTGAAGTGCCGCCTTTCTTTGCCGCGCCGGTACTTTTAATTGCATCTGTGATCAGGCCATCTTTAATATTACCCGGCGAAGGGTTCATATGAAACCCTGATCCCACGCGATGAGCTTCTTCATTATATCCCTGCATCAGGCGTATAAATTTATTGGCGGCAGCTTCGTCCCTGGTACGGTCGATCAGCTCCTGCTCTGCGCCACATAATTCTGGAAATTCAGCCAGCAGCACTTTCGCCCCGAGTGCTACCAGCAAGTCACTACAATATCCTACTGCAGGGTTGGCAGATATGCCACTGAAGCCGTCACTCCCACCGCATTTCACTCCAACAGTTAACTTGTCGAGAGATGCAGGCTGTCGCTCGATCTTATTTGCTTCCACCATCCCCTCAAAGCTGGCGCGCATGGCCGTCGCGATCAATTGTTCCTCGCTCTGCGATTGTTGTTGTTCAAACACAAGTAGTGGTTTATCGAAACCCGGGTTTCGTTCTTTGATATCATGCAGCAACTGCGGCACCTGCAGGTGCTGGCATCCTAGGCTCATGATAGTTACACCGGCTACATTGGGATGATCCGCATATGCCGCTAAAAGTTTGCCTAATGTCGCGGCATCCTGCCTCGTACCACCACAACCGCCCTGGTGATTTAGAAATTTAATACCATCGATATTTTTAAAAACCCGATCCTCTTTTTCCGTCACAGGAGGAAGATCTATGCCGGTAATATCCTGACCGCTTTGCCAGGCTTGAACCAGGCGTTTCGCATAATGTTTATATTTGTCCGTTACAGCATAGCCAAGTTCATTGTGTAGCGCTTCGCGAATCACATCGAGATTCCTGTTCTCACAAAAAACCGTCGGGATAAAAAGCCAGTAGTTAGCCGTACCTACTTTGCCATCACTTCGATGATAACCCATGAAAACCCGGTCCTTATATTTCGACACATCAGGAGCCTGCCACTGATAATGAAAAGGCCGGTATGAATAGGGTTCCGCCGCATGTTTAGTATTGGCCGTTGTCATTTTACTCCCCCTGGCTACTGCCGACTGCAAGCTGCCTACCAGCACGCCATACATGATAACACTGTCACCCGCATTCATATCCTGCATAAAAAACTTATGCTTGGCGCCAATATCTTCCTGAAGTGTATATACTTCACCTTCATGTTGTATAGTCTCGCCTTTGGTAAGGTTTTGCAACGCTACCAGTACATTATCCTTAGGATGAATTTTTAAAACTCTTTGCTTCATAAGATTTATTTTTCCGCATTGATGCGGTAGTTTTCATAGATAGCTTTACAACTTAGTAAGCAATATTCTGCCTCTTTATAGTGCTCTGTCCAAATGAACATACCCGCCATCCACATGTATGATCTGCCCGGTAGTGTGACTTGATTGCTCACTCAGAAGAAATGCTACCATACTGGCGATCTCAGCGGCTGTGGTCATTCTTTTACCCAGCGGAATCCTTGATGTGATCTCTTCCAGCTTTTCCTGTGGGTTGGGTAACGTTCGTATCCATTTTTCGTACAGGGGTGTGAAACATTCTGCCACTACAACCGCGTTGACCCGGATACCATATTTAAGCAGCTCCACCGCCCATTCCCGTGTAAGCGCATTACGGCCGCCATTCGATGCGGCATAAGCAGATGTGCCCCCCTGGCCTGTTTCCGCTGTCTTGGATGAAATATTTACAATCGCGCCTTTTGATTTTTTTAATTCAGGCAATGCAAAATGCGCCATCATATAATAATGGACCAGGTTGCTATGCAGGCTTTTTATAAAACTGGTATAGTCACCATTCTCAAGACCAACTCCATCATTCACACCCGCATTATTGACCAGGCCATCAATCCTTCCAAACTGCTTCACGGCTGCCTCCACTGCCTGGCCGCACTGTTGGGGTATCGATAACTCAGCAACAAATTGAGTTGCTTTTCCACCGGTCTTTTCAATTTCCGAAACTGCAGAAATATTATCGTCCTCATTCCTACCGATGATGATAACCTGCGCGCCTTCAGCCGCCAGTGTTTTCGCAATACCCAGTCCAATCCCCTTCGCCCCACCGGTCACGAGCATGACCTTGTCTTTTAATTGCAGGTCCATAGTTATAAATTATAAAATTGCGTGGCGTTTTGTCCAAATACTTTCTTCTTTTCTTTTATATCAAAATCTTCCATGTACTTTTCCAACAAACTTTTCCATTGCACATACATACCAGATAATAGCATGACCGGCCAGTCGCTGCCGAATAAAAGCCTATCTGTGCCAAAAGATTCAAAAACGGTATCGAGATAAGGATAAAATTCACCGGGGCTCCAATGTTTCCACCTGGCTTCTGTGAATAATCCCGAAAGTTTGCAATAAACATTAGAATGCTGAGCTATTTGCCTTATCAGTGATGCCCATTGATCGAATTCTTTGTCAGCGATATTCGGCTTGGCACAGTGATCGATCACCAGCTTCTGCTCAGGAAACCTGCCTACAAATTCCAGCGCAGCTCTTAGTTGCCGGGGATAAATAAGAATATCATAGGTATAACCAAACGTTGGTAACAAACTCATTCCTTTCTGAAAAGCAGGATCCAGTAAAAAATCATCTGGCTCCGATTGTACAATATGCCGCCAGCCTTTGATAATCGAATACTGCGAAAAATATTGCAACCTTTCAGCAATTTTTTCATTTCGAAAGTCAACCCAACCCACTACGCCTTTAATGATCGGAAATGTTTTTGACAGCTCCACCAGGAAATGGGTTTCCAGTTCAGATTGATCGACCTGGATGGCAACACAACCTTCCACCCCGTTCCGTTTTAATGTCCCCTCCAGTGTAGGAGGGAGATAATCCTCCTGCAACACTTTCATCTTGTTGGTAATCCAGCCATCCCTTTTCCTGTCATATTTCCAAAAATGTACATGAGTATCGATTACGCCATCAAAAGACTCCGGGGCGTCATGTTGATCGCCATCCTGATCTTCCATAGCGGGATTATATAGTAAGCGATTGGACATAGTAAAAAATTAGCGTCAGCAAAACTAATTAGCCGTTGTCTGGTGTATAGGCTATGCAGGTTTGTCTTGATACACCCAGTCCGTCGATCCCGAGTTCGACCACATCACCGGGTTTAAGATAAACTGGCGGGTTGAAACCCAACCCCACACCGGCAGGCGTGCCTGTCGAAATCACATCACCTGGCATCAAAGTCATGAACCTGCTCACATACGAAACCAGGAATGGTATTTTAAAAATTAAATTCGCTGTAGTACCGTCCTGCATCATCTTATCATTCACCTTTAACCAAAGCCGAAGATTATCGACATCGGGGATCTCGTCTTTTGTTGCAAGCCAGGGTCCCAATGGTGCAAATGTATCGCAACCTTTACCCTTATCCCAGGTACCGTTCCTTTCAAGCTGGAATTCACGCTCGCTGACATCGTTGTGCAGGCAATAACCTGCCACGAAATCTAAAGCTTCCTGCTCGTTCACATAGCTGGCTTTTTTACTGATGATCACAGCCAACTCCACTTCCCAGTCGGTTTTTACAGAATCCCTTGGAATAATGATGTTATCGAATGGGCCTGTTATGGCAGTTGTTGACTTCATAAAGATCACCGGCTCCGGCGGGAGGGCTGCTCCTGTTTCCTTTGCATGGTCGGCATAGTTCAATCCAATACATACGATCTTGGATGGCCTTGCTATGGGTGCACCAAGTCTTGAACCATCGGGCACTTTACGCAATATCGTCTTGTTTTGCTCCAGCATCCAGGCAAGGTGCTGGATACCTCCATAGTTAAAAAAATTCTCGTCATAGTCCTGGATAAAACCTGACACATCGTAACAATCGTCGCCGATGCACACGCCGGGTCTTTCCCTTCCCGGCTCACCGTACCGAATTAATTTCATACTTAAAAATATTTTGCGGGATGAAAACTTACAACATATCTGGATTTCAACAGCCCGCTGATCATTTAGTTATTCAATTTAACAAATCCTCCATCGATGGGATAATCACAACCCGTAACAAATGCCGCTTCATCACTACACAGGTATAAGGCCAGGTTTGCAATTTCCTCTGGTTTTGCCATTCGTCCTATCGGCTGTGTAGCGGATAATTTATCAAACATTTCCTTTTCACGTCCCGGATAATTCTTACTAAGAAATCCATCTACAAATGGTGTATGAACCCGCGCGGGTGAAATACAGTTGCAACGGATATTATGTTTGATATAATCTTTTGCCGTAGAAAGTGTCATCCCCACCACGGCACCTTTAGTCATGGTATAGGCAAAACGGTCGGGAATACCAACAGCCGAAGCCACCGAAGCCATGTTGAGTATCACCCCACCTTTTTCTTTCATATATGGCAATACGGCGTGCAGCAGGTTATAGACACCTTTTACATTCACATTGAAGAGCCGGGTAAAGTCAGCTTCATTTGTGGTCTCTGCATTTCCCACGTGAGCTATTCCCGCATTATTAACGAGTATATCGATAGTCTTTTGTTTCTCAAAAATTTCCTGTACAATCTTTTTTACCTGCTGTTGATCACTAACATCGCAGGTGAAAAACGAAGCCTGCCCTGATCCCCGGATGATCTCTTCTACCACGCCCCTGGCAGCAGTTTCATCAAAATCGAGAATATGAACATGAGCGCCCTGTTGCGCAAAACGCGTAGCGATTGCCCGCCCGATTCCGCTGCCACCTCCTGTTACAATTGCTATTTTACCCGTTAACGAAAACATATTATTTCAATGAAAATATTTTATCCATCAATACCCATTTCTCACCCTGTTTTGCACCGGGAATTGCTTGCTGGTATTTCCACATCAGCTTTTCCCATTCCTGTACTTTGGGGTTTACTGCATCCGCCTCCTTCTTTTGTGAAAAGCTGAACTCGTCCGATACATCCATGATCATAAAAAGCCGGTTGGCAAATCGATAAATTTCCATATCCCCGATACCTGAACTAATAATACTTTCCTTTACCTCGGGCCATACCTGCCTGTGATAAGCTTCATACTCCCTGATCATTTCTTCGTTGTCGACCAGATCAAGCGCCAGACAATAACGTTTCATGACTTCGCATTTACCTGTTTAAACCCGGATTGCCTCACCTTATAGCCATATACCGCAAAAGCAAAAACGATCAAAAAGCAAACCAGTGGTACGATATATGAAAATGGGGTGGAATATCTTTCCGCCAATGCCCCCATTGCCAGTGGCACCAGGGCTCCGCCCACAATCGACATGATGATAAAGGAAGAACCTTTTTTCGTGGCGCCGCCCAGGTTTTTTACACCCAATGCAAAAATGGTAGGAAACATGATCGATTCAAAAAAGAAAATCGCCATCAGGGTGTAAATCGAGATCATTCCCTGTAACCAGATCACGCCAGCCGAAAGCACGATGTTGATGAAGGCGTATATCGCCAATAATCTATGTGGCGCGATCCATTTCATGAGCGCCGTACCGGCAAACCTACCGATTGTAAACAGCAAAAGACTACCCGACAGGAGATAAGATGCTTTCTCATTGGAGATGCCCAATCCTTTTTCCGTACAATAATTGATAAACAATGCGGCGATCCCTACCTGTGCGGCCACATAAAAAAATTGTGTCAACACGGCCCAAACAAAATGACTCTGTTGAAGAAGTCTCCTACCATTTTGGTCGCTACTATAACTTGTCTCTTCTTCCACTATTTCGGGCATCGGTGTGCGTACAAAAAAAACAGCTACTACCAACACCACTACCGCGATGGCGATGTAAACCCATTGTACAGATTCAAGTCCGGCTGTGCCGGTTGAAGATTCATCACCAAAAAATAATAAGCCTCCCACAAGCGGGCCTAAAAATGCGCCTACCCCATTAAAACTTTGTGAAAGGTTGAGCCGAAATTCAGACGTTTCGGGTTTACCCAACACCGTGATATAAGGATTGGCGGCCGTTTCGAGGAAAGTAAGACCGCTTGCCAATATAAACAGGGCTAGCAGGAAAAAACTAAAACTCGCATTCTGTGCTGATGGATAAAATAATAAAGCCCCTACCGCATAAAGCAGGAGGCCAAAAATGATCCCTTTCTTATAGCCGCGACTTTGCATAAATAGTCCGGCTGGCAACGCAATTAGAAAGTATGCACCGAAATAGGCGGCCTGTAGCCACATTGAACGCCCTTTCGTAATATCCAGTGTTTCCTGGAAATGTTTGTTCAGCACATCCAGCAGTCCATACGCAAATCCCCAGAGAAAAAACAGCGAAGTGACCAGTATGATGGGCAGCAAAAATTTCTTGGTGTCCGGCATAAGAGGTTTCGATTGAATTCTGACTTTTGAAAGATAAAGGATTTTAGGAAGCCAGTTCCAAAAAAGTCGGGACAGGCAGGTCTTGAACATCATTGACAAAAGGGACCTCCGGTACTGAAACCGCAGAAACTGCCTACGTATGGTTTAACTTTGTTGAATGGGGAGGAAAATGTGGTTAATACTGTACTACGACATTAAACTATCTTAAGCAACTTTCAACAATCTTCACCCGATCAACATGGCATATCATGTTGTGATTAAAAAAACATCTCCGCCCGGAAGAATAAATTATCTCCCTCATCTGATAGGCCATACATCGCCATAAGGGTGATCTTGTTGAAAGGAAGTATGGCAAGACCCATCCCGTAACCATCATGCCAGCGTGAAGATTTTTCATCCGGCATCCAAACCCGGCCAATATCATAGAATCCAATCAGCCCGATCCTGCCATTGAAAAAATAATTCTTTGTATTGGTTATCCACCTCAGCTCTGTATTGGTATAAAAAATACTTTTTCCATAAAAGCGCTCCCGCTCATATCCTCTTAATTCCACATTACCACCGAGACGATTCAGGTGATAGAAATCGGGATTGCCAAATAAGGTGGCCCCGCCTGCTCTCACAGCAAATATGAACGACCGGCTAAGAGGCAGGTATAAGCCTGCGATGGCATTCATCTTTGCAAAGACTGAACCTGTATCAGCCAAATTCTTCAAGAATCCCCCTCCAAAATGGAAGGTAAATCCCCTGGATGGACAAATTGAACCGTTTGTATGATCATAGCGATACCCTACTTCCATTCCGGCAAACTGCTTCCGGTTGAAGACGGAAGGATCTATGTTTATGCCATTAGCAAGATAGTGGCCACCTTTCCTCCTGTACTTAACAGCCTGGTATATCAGCGATATTTCAGCATGATGTAATTTTTCAAATTTTCTTTCAATGCCGACCCCACCGTAGATCCGCTGGCTGAATGTGCGGTAGTAATTAGGTTCCTTTTTATGCACAAACTCGGTACGATTACCAGTTCCAAAATAATTCTCCACTGCGGGGTCATCCACCCTGCCCTTTATTAAAAAATCCCACTTACCCAGGCCGCGCCGGAAGCGACCCACATAACCGGCATTTAACGACTTGCGTAAAAATCCATGCAACACATGAAATGAATGTGTGATCATGTATTCGGATTTACGCCAGGGCTGGTGCGTATACACTACACCCGCGCTGATTTTTATACCCGTCTTTGGGAAAAGATCCATCGGGTCGAAATCGAAAGCCTTGTAGGCTGAAGGTGTGATCACCGGCAGCAATGAAAAATCCACACGCTCATCCCGTATCGTATCGTATTCAAATTTTTCACCGGTAAAAAAACGGATTTTTTTGATCTGCCTCCTGTCACCGATCATGTATATGGAGTCTTCATCCTCCGGGTCAATAATACGAATACCGATACTGTTCTTTTGCTCGCCTTTTAAAGAGATAATATCACGCTGACCCAGTCCATAAACAAAAATTTCCTTCGTCTCAGCGCCATCATAAACACGCGAATAATAAGGTGTGTCGATGATATTGCCCGATTTATTGATCTTAAAAACATCCACCCTTACTTTTCGCTCTGGTAAGACATTGACTTCTATTTTTTCAGTTTTTTCAGAACCTAATACCGACACCGATTTTGCGAGGTATTTATAATAGTTCCTGGCATATTTCTGCAAATCATCGCGTCTTGATTTAAGTTTTGCAATGATCTCTGTACCTGAAATGGCAAACATCTGTGCTGGCATCAGCCTGACACTATTCTCAATCACCGTATCGTTTAGTGCGCTTTGCAATTCACGCGCTTGTTGTAACCATTGCTCCAGGCTAAGCTCGTTCAGAAATTTCTGGTCAAGTGAACGGCCGGCAATATTCCATCCGCCGATACTTCTTAGTGTATGACCAAACCCCTGCAAATGTTTCCATCCCGGTATGGATGCCGCAAACCTGGGATAAAACCCATCGACCTTCGAAAAAGCATGGTCGTGATCACGGGGTACGGGTTTATAAATGGTATGGCTTCCCATGTCAAACTCTGCCCATCTCCAGTTGTCGATATACCGTCCCCAATCGCCGATAAACATGTCAAACAGGCGAGCCCGTACATAAGAAAGCTGGTCAACATCATAGTCGTTCTCACCATATATCTTTTCTGCGAGTTTATCGGAACCAATCACATTTTTTGAATTACCAAAATTTTCAGCGCCAGACTGGTCTTCGTCCGGACGTTCTTCAAATATATATAGCTGGTCGCCCCATTCGCGATTAAATGTATCCAGGGCGGCTTGCGCAGGTACAAAAACCATTTTGGGAATCACGTGGTAAATTCCGACGGCCGCGGCCAGGGGAGTGACCATGATAGATGAAAAAGGATGTAACATGGAACTCTGGTCTTTCGCGACGCGGGCAATAAAAGTTCCTTTGGTTTCAGGTACAGACCGGGTGAAATCCTTGTTTACCGATCGAAGTACGTACTCCCTGCCATCAGCCCCTCTCAATCGCAATGTACGGGTCTGCCTCCCGCCACCAGCCAAAATCGGCATCAGCCCACCCGAAATACTATCGAGATAGAGATGGTCGACCCGAATAGCTGTATTCCACTCTTTACGATAATGCCTGCCCCAGAAAAAATTATGATACCCCGAACGTTTAAACTCCCGGCCTGGTACGACTACAGAAGTATTGGCAACATGCGGTGAGTCGTTGACAATCGTAGTTTGTCCATGTAAGGGAGCATAAGGCAACAGGGCCATTGCAAAAACGATAAATATCAGACCGGTACACTGCTGCTTCATTTGACGGATGATGAATGTTTTTATTCCTGGTTTGATCCACTTTTTATGGGACCAACTTTTAATTGTTTCTCGGGATTCAATGGGTTCATTTCATGTACCATTGGATCAATGCTTATAATACAATTTTGATACCTATATCTTTAAAGCGTATAGTTGTACCGATTCGTCCACACCTTTCAAAAAAACCTCCCCCAAATCCTCACCCTGCCAGGATTTTAATATGCCGGTATCAAAGTACTCCTTAGATACAACGAATTTTTGATTCAATTCATTACATGCACTTCGGATACGGGCAGCGATATTCATGGCCTCCCCGCTGATGGCAATATCTTTCTTGATCACCCCCACTTCGCCTATCGTTACATCGCCGGCATGCAGCCCGACCCTGAACTCGGGAGCTATGGCGTATTCGCGCCTGAAATAATCGGAGTGGCGTTGAATTTCCTTCCGCGACTCAATCACCGTATTAATGGATTTAAGAACATTCTTTTTCCTGTAAGGCCAGGTCACTACTACTTCATCACCCACATACTGGTAGATCATGCCGCCGTTTTCCAACACAGCCTTTGACACGTAATAGATAAAATCCTTAATAAAAAAAAAGTACTTCTCATGGCCCAGTTGTTCGGCAATAGGCGTGGAATCTTTGAGGTCGAGAAACATGATGATGCGCTTCTCATTCCTGGGTCGCAGGTATTTACCAGTCAGGATCTCCCAAAATACCCCGGGCGAATACTTCTGGTCAATTTCCACAATGATCTGCGCCGAAAGCAGCATTACGAGCCAATATAAAAGGCTATCCGCAGCCAGGCCGGTATAGAAGAAATAATTCCAAAACTGGTTTATTGTTTCATGTATGCCCAGGTTTTTGATAACCAGGAAATGTAAAATGAAAATGATGGCCGTAAGCACCAGTGCCACCAGCAACAACAGGAGTGCCTTCAATAGCCATCCGGCAAGCAATGCTTTTTTACGAAATATGATTCTCAATTCCTGCACCATCAGCCAGGCCATTAGCAGGCCACCCAACAAAACAATCACAAACCGAAGCAGGTAAGCTTCGAATGTATTCTCCAGGTAGGGATAATCAATATCGTCGCGGGTGTAAACATTTTTGAAATACAGGAACAGATCGATCACTGCCCATGAAACGGCAATGGTAACGATCCTGCGGAACCGGTATCTCCACACGGGTGAAGAAGACTGCCTGCCTTTCCGGAACCAGTTCATGAGCGGTCTTTTAAATAATTATACAGTTTTGCCTGCGGGCCGGGCTCAATTGTATCCTGGGATGATTCAGCCACAACCCTCGAATAGGCGAGATTCTCATCAAGCTCGACGGCTTTCACCGTATCGTGCCATTGTATTTCAAAATAATCTGAAAGTTCCTTCATTAACTGCGGCTCCTGTACCGGCATACATACTTCAATCCTGTGTTGCAGGTTCCTGGTCATCCAGTCTGCTGAACCGATATAGATCTTTCTATCCTCTTCGTCTCCAAAAATGAATATGCGGCTGTGCTCCAGAAACCGGTCAATGATCCGCCGAACCCTGATGTTCTCACTCAATCCTTTCCTGCCGGGTATGATGCTACACACGCTCCTAACCAGCAATTGCACTTCCACGCCGGCTGCCGATGCTTCATAAAGCAGGTCGATCATATACAGATCCTCCAGGTTGTTGAGCTTTATTTTGATCATCCCCTTACCGCCTTTTTTTACTTTACGAATTTGCTCCCTGATCTCCTTTTCAAATACCGGTACCATATTGTATTGGGACACCAGCAGGTAATCAAACACTTCTTTCGCCTGTTTCTGGGGTCGTTTCTCTTTCTCCAGGATCGTAAACAAGCGTTGCAGGTCCTTTGTCACTTTCTCATTGGCAGTGAAAATGGCATGATCAGTATAAAACCGCGCTGTTGTTTCATTAAAATTTCCTGTACCTACATAACCGAAAGCCTTTACACCCTGGTTGCTTCTGCGTGTAACCAGCGCGATCTTCGAATGCACCTTGATATGCGGGATACTATAAATGATCTTTACACCGGCTTTGATCATCTCCTTGCTCCACTTAATATTATTCGCCTCATCAAAACGGGCTTTTAATTCTACAAAAACCCGCACCTGCTTTTTATTTTTTGCCGCGCTGATCAGGGCGTTGACGATATGCGAATCCGCGGCTACCCGGTACAATGTGACTGAAATAGTTTCCACTTCCGGGTCAATAGCGGCCTGGTTGAAAAAAGAAAGTACCGGGTTATAACTCTCGTAAGGAAAATGCAGGAGCAGATCCCTGGAAGCGATTTGCCGAAAAATATCACCGCAATACTCAACCTCTAAGGGTCGCAGCTGGGGAAAAGCCGGGTATTCTAACTCTTTACGCTTGACAGGGAAATTGGCAAGGTCCCGGAGGTTATGATACCTGCCGCCTTCATACAATTCTTCCTGGTTCAATCCGAGAGAGTTTGACAAAAAATGCTGCAGGCTCAGGGGCATACCCTTCTCGTATAAAAAGCGTGTCGGACTTCCCATGTCTCGTTTGGCCAGTTGCTTTTCCAACTCACGTAGTATGTCTTTTTCGATCACCTCCTCATCCAGGTAGAGCTCCGCGTTTCTGGTGATCTTGAAACTATAGCACTGATGCACTTCGAACCCTGTGAATATGCAGGAAAGATTATCGCGAATAATGTCATCCAGGAATACGATATGTTGATCATCTGTATCTGATTCCAGTACAAAAAACCGTTTAATCTTATCGGTGGGAACATTTACAACCGCATGTGAAAATTCTTCCTGTCCCTCTTTTTTCAATAATACAAAAAAGTAGATGCGGTTATTTTCAGGGAAAAAATCATTTTGAAAGGCCCCGCCGATAAAAACTGGTTGAATAAAAGCCAGCACATGAGAAAAGAATAACTCCCTGAGCTGTGATGAAAACCTTTCCGGAATAGGTTTATTGTAATACAAATAGATAGCATTCGCTTCAAGATCCGGCAGCACCTGTTCGAAAATGATCCGTCCGAATTCCTCCTGCTGTTCGGTGACCATGGCCTGTACCCGCTCTGACAAATGTTTGTCAACGGGCTGGACTGATTTATTTAAAGTTTTTTTCTTCAGTTGCGAATACAGCGCGATCACCGGGTATCGCACCCGGAAAAATTCATCCATATTGCTGGAAAATATGGACAGGAATTTTATTCTTTCCAATAAGGGTACTGTTGTGTCAGCGGCCTCCTGGAGTACCCGGTGATTGAACCCCAGCCAGCTAATATCTCTATTGTGATACATTCAGAATATTTATTTCCGTATATGCTATTTGGCTTTAGAACTTTCTCCGTGTCTTCGTGCAAATCTTCGTGTCCGCCGTGACCCAGAAAAGGACATGAAGCACACGGAGAAAACACGGAAGACACGAAGAGTTAATGAATTTTCCCCGTCCCCACCTCAGGTTTCTACATTTCTAAAATGGTGACCCGCTACCTTCCATGATGACCGTAGTTGGTGCAGACCGGTTAAACGCGATTGCCACAATAAAAGCCAGGGCTGATATGATAATGCCGATCATAAATACGCTATAAGCAATCCGCACCAGTTTATATTTTCTTCCCAGCACCTTTCCCAGGTAATAAATATCATCGACCAGGGTACCATAGAGGTAATTAGGATCCTTCATCATAGTTGCCATTCCCCATTTATATTCTTCAAGACCTGTATTAAAGAAATTACCAAAGAACAAAAGATTGGTCCTCCGGTTCAATATATCCTCCCGGGTAAAACTTCCCTTTGTGATCTTGGGTCGAGTAGCCAGGATAGAAATAACGATAGTAACCAAAGAAGAAAATAAAAATATAAGGGTAGGGATAGCGAGATGTGTATCCACTTCTATCTTACGGATTAGCACCGACAATATCACGGAAATGATAATTGCATTAACGCTGATCAGGATATTGGCTTTATTATCGGCCATTTCACTCAACCGCATATGGTTTTCCGAAGTGAGACGAAGCATCGTTTGTATACCCTTCGTAATATAGCTCCGGCCACCTGCTCCGTTTTTCTTCTTTCCTGTATCAACATCGTCCGGGACCATCGTTTCGCTCACGTTCAGATTTCCCTGGTCCCGCATTTTCTTGTGTAGTCTGTCTATATTATCTTTCTTTCCCATATCGAGAAGATTTTTGCAATATGAAGTAAAATACTGGTGTGACTCCAGCAGGTTTAGTGTATTTCGTTTCCAATCCTGGATCATGGTTTGAAGATTTCTAAGCTCCATTTCCTTTTTGAGCTGTTTGTCGATCTTTTTGAAACCCGGTAAACCAAAATGATAAGTATCGGCGTCTTTGATGATCTGTTGTATCATATTCGCAGGCTGTGTGCTGAATTTTGTAGACATGATCACTTCGGCAATATCTTCCGCCATTTCAGCATATTCCAGCCGGTTCGACATCCAGTCCTGCATGATCTCCACACTTTTTTCTTCATGCATCATTGGGTCGGTATAGATATGACCCGTATCATGAAACCATGCAGCAATATTAAGTACCGTAATATCCCTTTCTGAAAGCTCGTAGTGAGCAGCGATCTCGTTAGCCCTGTTCACCACATTTTGGGTATGTTCGATATTATGGTAAAGCAAATTCTTATTAGGTGACGATTCATAAAGTGCCGTTACATAATCTTCCGCCTGTTTTACAATTTGCTTCTCTGTATTTTTCATACTAAAAGGTAATATTAAACTTCGTACCAAGTGAAAAATTAAACACCCTGTCCTCTTTTGACCAACCCACTGTAGCCGACAGAATCGCCAGGTTAAACGGATTATAATAAAACCCGCCACCAGCCGCATAATGCCATCGTTTGACCGTATCACCGCGGTACCAGACTCGCGCAACATCATTAAAAACGATCAGGCCAACCTGTCCGGGAAAAATATAGGACCGGCTGTCGAATAATTTGATCCTGAACTCGAGGCTTCCATAAGCAAGCGAGGTACCGGTAAACCGGTTCTTCCGGAACCCACGCAACACGTTATTTTGTCCAATCGACAATGCCTGGAAATAATCAACGTCTTCGTTGAAGATATGTCCGCCGCCTGCCTTGATCACGCCAATTACCCGGGCAGGGATCTTCAGGCTGGCATAGATAGTCATATCCGACTCAATCTAGTTCAGCCGTTCACCTGAGTTACCCAGCGGTTGTAAC
>JAEZRB010000246.1 GCA_023412975.1 Bacteroidota bacterium
CAGCGAAAGCCGTTTTCGTGATAAAATCTGCTACGTAGAACAGGACCTGATGCGAATACTTCGCTGTGTTCGCAGTGTGCGCTGTGGTATCCTGACCATCGATACATTTAAACTACGGCCAGCAAAACTAAGAGTCTCCAGGAAAAATAAAGCAAAGCCCCTGTAAATGTAAAAGTCATAGATGCCGCGCGGGTCAAAGGTTCTGACAACTATCCACGATTTTATTCCGGACAGCAATGATTACAAATCCCTAATTCCCAACCATTCCCCCGGGACTTTGCAATTACAATACAAATTCTTACATTTGACTAAATATATTTTTAGACAAGACTAAAAAATATATTAGAGAACCTTAATTATGAAATGGATTTTATTGTTTGGCTTCCTGGCATCTTGTGTCGCTTCGCAGGCGCAACGGGTGATAAATGGGAGTGTTGTGAATACCGCGAATGGGGAAGGAGTTGCCGGTGCAACTGTTCAGTTGTCTGATTCTTCGCGTTCAGTAGCCTGTGATGCAAACGGAAAATTTTCCATCGAAACACCCTCAGCAGCATCTTTGGTAGTTAGTGCTACCGGTTTTGCAACTAAAACGATCACGCCGGATTCAAAGGGGCATATTACGATTCTACTAACACCATTTGAAAAAGAAATTGATGCGGTGGTGGTAACGGGTACGATGAAGGCTGTCAGCAAGCTGGAAAGTCCCGTCGCGGTTGAAGTTTATACTCCACAGTTTTTCAAGAAAAATCCCACACCCAGCATTTTCGAATCGCTTCAAAACATCAATGGGGTGCGACCGCAATTGAATTGTAGCGTATGCAATACAGGCGATATTCATATCAACGGACTGGAAGGGCCTTATACCATGATCACCATTGATGGTATGCCGATCGTGAGCAGCCTGGCATCGGTGTATGGTTTATTTGGCATACCCAGTCAACTGATCGAAAGGGTAGAAATCGTGAAAGGCCCGGCTTCGGGTCTCTATGGATCAGAAGCCATTGGCGGGCTGATCAATATTATTACCAGGTCTGCGGATAAAGCACCGCGGTTCAATGTCAATGCTATGACAACAAGCTGGAGGGAACACAATCTCGATATCGGTACAAAATTTAAGCTGGGTAAGAAAGCGGTTTCCCTGCTGGGGGTTAATTATTTCAATTATCAAAAACCTTTTGATAAGAACGATGACCAGTTTACAGATGTGACTCTGCAACACCGCGTCTCTGTATTTAATAAGATAAACCTTACCAGGCGGCAGGAGCGGGTAGCTTCACTGGCGGCACGATATTTTTATGAAGACAGATGGGGCGGTGATATGCGCTGGAATAAAAATTTCAGGGGTGGTGACAGCCTGTATGGCGAAAGCATTTACACAAAACGTTGGGAGCTGATAGGCAATTATCAACTTCCTGTCAATGAGAGAATGTTTTTTTCTTTTTCTGCCACAGCGCATGACCAGAATTCTTATTACGGAACCATTCCGTATATGGCTAAGCAAAAGATCGCTTTCGGCCAGTTAACCTGGGACAAACAGGCAGGTCAAAATCATAACCTGCTGCTCGGATCGGCACTTCGGTATAATTATTATGACGACAACTCCACCGCTACAGTAGATACATTAAACGGTATTAACAGACCTGAACGTTATACGATCCCGGGATTATTCCTGCAGGACGAGTGGAAGTTTCACCCGAAACACCTGCTTTTGCTCGGTATGCGCTATGATCATCATCCCGCGCATGGCTCTATTCTTACACCAAGAATTGCATGGAAATGGTCGATGAGGGACAAACAGGTATTTCGACTCAATGCAGGTACAGGATTCAGGGTAGTTAGTTTGTTTACCGAAGAGCACGCGGCACTTACCGGAGCAAGAGCTGTTGAGATCAGGGAAGAGCTGAAGCCGGAACGCAGTTATAATATTAATTTGAATTATACCCGTCAATATAAATGGCAGCAGGTAGGATTAAATCTTGATGCTTCGGTTTGGTATTCGCATTTCACTAACCAGATCATACCTGACTATGACAGTGATCCCAATAAGATCATCTATCAAAATCTTCGCGGGTATTCCACTTCAAAGGGCGTAACATTAAATACCGAGCTAAATTTTGGGCATCGTTTAAAAACCATGATGGGCATCACCCTGCAGGATGTAAGTAAAGTGGAAAGAGATGGAACTGGCAAGAAAACCAGGGTGCAGCCCATGTTGACTGAAAAATGGAGCGGCACCTGGGCTATCACGTATAATTTACCAGCCATAAAGCTCAGTATTGATTACACTGGTAATGTTTACGGGCCGATGCGTTTGCCGCTGCTGTCTGACACGGATCCAAGACCTGGATCTTCACCTGTATGGAGTATTCAGAATATACAGTTTACCATACTGGTCAACCGACAATTGGAATTATTTGGCGGCATTAAAAACCTGTTGAACTGGACACCGGCGAAGAATGCACCTTTCCTTATTGCAAGATCACATGATCCTTTTGACAAAAATGTTGAATATGATGCAGCCGGGAAGGTCATTGCCACTGCTGAAAATCCATATGGATTGAGTTTTGACCCTGCATACGTGTATGCACCAAACCAGGGGATACGGTTTTTTGGAGGACTGAGGTTTAGTTTGAGGGATTAAATTTTTGGGGCCGGGAAGGAGGGGAGACAGGAAGGGGATTTGGATCCGATAGCTTTCGGGTTGGGATTTGGGAAATAGAAATCATTGCTGTCCGGAATAAAATCTTGGATAGTTGTCAGAATCTTTGACCCGCGCGGCATCTATGACTTTTACATTTACAGGGGCTTTGCTTTATTTTTTCCTGGAGACTCTTAGTTTTGCTGGCCGTAGTTGAAATGTATCGATGTGTCAGGATACCACAGCGCACACTGCGGACACAGCGAAGTATTCGCATCAGGTCCTGTTCTACG
>JAEZRB010000266.1 GCA_023412975.1 Bacteroidota bacterium
AACCAGGGACGGGAGGTGTCCATGTTGTAGGTGCACAGCTCAGGTGCTGTATAGTTGATTGATTTTTCCATAACGCTGACGTTTTTTTTTGAACCTTTGTTTGAGTTTCAACGTCAGCGCTCCGCAAATGGCTGATAATTAACGGGATATATGGACAGCGGAGACTAAGGGATTCGAACCCTTGATACCCTTTAGAGGTATACACACTTTCCAGGCGTGCTCCTTCAACCACTCGGACAAGTCTCCAATTTATTCTTTACTTTCAGCACTCATCAGGCTGCGACTTCAACCTCCCGATAGCTATCGGGACGGACAAGTCTCCAATATTTTATACTTACAACTCCCATAGGGACTGCCTTCAACCTCCCGATAGCTATCGGGACGGACAAGTCTCCAATTTATTCTTTACTTACAGCACTCATCAGTGCTACGACCTCAACATCCCGATTGCTATCGGGACGGACAGGTCTCCAAATAATTCTTAAAAACTACAAAAATCATTCTTCCATACCAGTTTTTAAGGGCTGCAAAAATACGGCTTCGGGACTTAGAGGCCGAATAATTTTTTAGTGTTGGCTGTCGTGACGGCCGCTGCATATTCAACCGTCGTCTCCTTGATATCGGCAAGCTTTTGTATCACCTGGGCCAGGTATGCCGGCTCATTTCGCTTTCCGCGAAAAGGCGTCGGTGCGAGATAGGGAGCATCGGTTTCCAGGACCAGATGCGCAAGGTCGATCTCCCGGATAACGGCATCCAGACCGGAATTTTTAAAGGTCAGCACACCCCCAATACCCAGGTAAAAACCAAGTTCGAGTAGCTGCCGGGCCTGGTCCGCATTACCCGAAAAGCAATGAAATACTCCTTTTAAATTGCCCGTCTGGTGTTGCCGGATCACTTCGATGCACTCATCCGTAGCTTTCCGCGAGTGGATAGATACCGGAAGGTTGTATTGAAGAGCAAGGTCCAATTGCTGGTGAAATGTTTCGTACTGCTGTTTTTTGAAACTGAGATCCCAATAGAAATCAAGACCAATCTCCCCCACCGCCACAAACTTTTGATTTTTAAGATATTGCGAGACAGTTTCCAGCTCCTTAAGGTAGTTCTCACCCACCGAACAGGGATGTAAACCCATCATGCTCCGACAGAGGCCCGGGTAGGTTTTTTCCACGCCCAACATCATGTTATGTGTGCTGGAATCAATCGCGGGCATCAGGATTTCCTGCACACCGGCCTCCCTGGCACGACCCATCATCTGGTCACGGTCATCATCAAATTCTTTCAAATAAATATGGGCGTGTGAGTCGATCAGAATCATATCATTTACAAATTAAATTTTAGTCGGAATGGGTAAAATCCTGGCACCCGTTCACAAACACTTGTAAATTAGTTTGGATTAATGAAAATTTATTTTACCTTTAGAACAGTTTTCATAGGGTACGGATTAAAAACGGGCCAGGGTTTCTACCCAGGCCCTAAATTTTTCTAGATGATTATCAGCCACTTGTAATCAATTTCTTACAAATAATCATTTTTCTTCTTTCGAGTTTTTAGGTGGAGATATGTTCAATTTTTTTAAACTGGAATTGCTGGTTTGCAAAAAAATCCAGCACCTGGGGTAAAAAAATTTTTAACCTCGGAAATGCTTTCTCACTATCGTGCATCACAACGATTGATCCCTTCTTCGCATTTAATATTATATGATGTAAACATTTTTCTGCTGACAAGGTTTGATCAAAATCTCCACTGATCACATCCCACATGATGATCTTCACATCATCTTTTTTTAGTGCCTGTTTTAAATTCCTCGCCTGGAATGAAGTGATGCGACCATAGGGTGGCCTGAATAAATTACTATCGATATACTTTCCCGCTTCACGCACATCCGCCAGGTAGATATCATCTTTTGTCTTCCATCCGTTCAAATGGTTTTGCGTGTGATTACCTACAGCATGCCCCTCGTCGAGTATACGCTTATACACTTCCGGGTTAGTCAGCACATTTTTGCCGATACAAAAAAAACAGGCCTTGGCATCATATTTCTTTAACTCATCCAACACAAAGGCTGTGACCTCCGCGTGTGGACCGTCATCAAAACTAAGATAGATGTCTTTTTCCTTGCTATCTATACTCCATATATAAGAAGAATAAACTTTCTTGAGCCACCAGGGAGTTTTTACAAAATATCTCATAAAGCACAAGGTACAGAGGTGGAGGGAAATTTGGGACTGGGAATTAGGGCAACATTCTTTCAATTTAATCTCCAGCTTAGATTGAGATTGAGATTGAGATTGAGATTAAGATTTAGATCAGGATACTGATAGCTATAGGACCTGTATGCCAAAAGATGAGCACTTTGCAACCAGGACAACCCTAATTTCCAATCCCTCAATTCCCAATCTCCCAATTACTCATCCCATTAAAACCCTCAACTGTATCTTTGCACCGCTATGACAACCAAACCACGCGTTCGTTTTGCGCCGAGTCCTACCGGCGGTCTGCACCTGGGTGGTGTGAGAACAGTATTGTACAATTACCTGTTTGCAAAAAAATATGATGGCAGCTTTGTATTGCGGATCGAAGACACTGATCAAAGCCGTTTTGTACCCGGGGCGGAACAATATATTATTGACTGCCTGGAATGGCTGGGACTGGTGCCCGATGAAAGCCCTGTGCATGGTGGTGACTACGGTCCCTATCGCCAAAGCGAAAGAAAAAGTCTTTACCGCAAATATGCCGAACAACTGGTAGAAAAAGGCCACGCTTATTATGCTTTTGATACCACCGAAGAGTTGGAAAAAATGCGACAGGATTTTAAAACGGATGAGAACCCCTCACCGCAATACGACCGTACGATAAGAAAGAAAATGCGCAATTCACTAACGCTATCAGCGGCAGAAACAAAACAACTGCTCGCCGATGGTGCCCAACACGTGATACGCATCAAAATACCGGAAAACGAAACCATTTCATTCACTGATATGATCCGCGGAGAAGTGCATTTCGACACAAACACTGTTGATGATAAAGTACTGCTAAAAGCGGACGGGATGCCAACTTATCACCTGGCAGTTGTAGTCGACGACTACCTGATGAAGATCACCCATGCTTTCCGCGGAGAAGAATGGCTTCCCAGCGCGCCTGTACATATATTACTTTGGAAATATTTATTCGGGATCGACCAGATGCCGCAATGGGCGCATTTCCCACTGATACTTGGACCAAATGGAAAGTTGAGCAAAAGAGACGGAGCAAAATATGGTTTTCCCGTCTTTGCCATGAACTGGATGGATCCAAATACAAATGACTTGACTGAAGGTTTTAAAGAAAAAGGATTTCTGCCGGAAGCTTTTATCAACCTGCTGGCCCTGCTGGGCTGGAACGATGGATCCGAACAGGAAATTTTCAGCAAACAGGAACTGATTGAAAAATTCTCCATCGAAAGAGTTCATAGCAGCGGCGCCAAATTCGATTTTGAAAAAGCAAAATGGTTCAACCACGAATGGATCAAAAGATCAGAAACAGGCAGACTGCTTCACGATGTAAAGCATGTGCTCAATGAAAAAAACATAGCAGTAACAGACGATACATTACTGGCCAAAGTGATTGAACTTACCCGCGAACGCTGTACACTGCTTACCGATTTTTATGACCAGGCTTCATTCTTTTTCAAAGCGCCAGCTACATATGACCTGGCCGCTGTAAAAGCTAAATGGAATAGTGATAAAAAAACTTTTTTTGAAGCCTATACCGACGCCCTGGATAATATCAGCAGTTGGGGCGCAGCCACACTTGAAAGTAGTTTTAAAGAACTGGCAGCAGAAAAAAATATCAAACCCGGTGAGCTCCAGTTACCTTTTCGCATCATGCTGGTAGGCGGGAAATTCGGTCCACCCGTATTTGTAATCGCGGAAACCATCGGCAAAGAAGAAACAAAACATCGCATCAAAAGCGCTTTGCCACTATTTTAACCGAGCGACTGGACCTGGTGCATCACCGGCAACAGGCTGGTTGTTCCCAGATGTTCGATCAAAGCGCGATCGCCTTCCTCCAATTGTACCAACCCAGATGTATTTTGAACTACATGCGCCGATGTACGAATGCCCGGTATCACTGTCGACACTTCGGCGTAGCTTAAAATATAGCTTAGCGCCAGGCTGGTCTTATTGATACCATACTTTGCACACAATTGCCAGGCAGGACCAAGTGCAGCATTCGTCGCAATGATCAGGCTCGAAGGCAGACGACCCTTCCGGTGATCGTTATCAGCAAAAGAAAAACCCTCGTCAAATTTTCCCGTAAGCAAACCAAATTGTAGTGGCATTCTTGCGATAATGCCATAGCCCGCCGCAGCAGCTTTCCTGGCAAGTGGCAACGCTTTCTGGTTTATCATATTTAGGACAAGTTGAAAGCCGTGCCCCCATTTGTTTTGCAGGAAAAAATCGGCTTCGGGGAAAGGGTCAAATGTATTCAGCGAGATCCCCCAATAACGGATCTTACCCTGCTCCTGCAGTTCTTTCATCGCTTCATGACAGTCGCCCTGTTGCAGATGCGAGAGGCGCGCTGTATGTAGCTGGTAATAATCGATCCTTTCTCTTTTTAGTCGTTTCAGGCTGGCTTCGCAGGCTTCGATGATATATGATTTGGTATAATCAACCGTGAACTGTTCATCCCGCGCCACATTTCCCACTTTGGTGGCAATGATGGCGCCTTCATCATTGCCGAGTGTTTCACCCAGGAGCTTTTCAGAATGCCCGAGACCGTAGATATCGGCGGTATCAAAAAAATTAATGCCCTGTTCCCGTGCAGTGCGGATCGCTTCCTTGGACTCGCGGTCGTCGGCATTACCCCAGCCAATAGCTGTCTGGCCAATCATGGCACCGCCACCAATGGCCCAGGCACCAAATCCAATTTCGCTGACGAGCAGGTCTGTATTTCCAAATTTTCTGTATTTCATAAAAATTTCCCCGCCTGAAATTACAACATTCCATTTGCCGCGAATAAACAGAAATGCTATGAACTCATACCATATTTATATACACCGGCTGGCCCGTTATACTTATTTTTGACCCGAAAAACAACCGGGATGAACAGACCTTTAAGAGTATTAGTCGCTAAAGTTGGTTTAGATGGGCACGACCGTGGCGCCAAGGTCATCGCCGCTGCCCTGCGTGATGCCGGCATGGAAGTGATCTATACCGGTCTGCGACAAACTCCGGAAATGGTGGTCAACGCTGCGCTACAGGAAGACGTTGACGCCATTGGCGTAAGCATTTTATCCGGTGCCCACATGACGATCTTCCCAAAGATCCTGCAGCTGATGAAGGAAAAGGAAATGAACGATGTGCTACTTACCGGTGGTGGCATCATCCCCGAGGATGACATGAAAGCCCTGCATGAAATGGGTACCGGGAAATTATTTGCCCCCGGAACCACCAGCAGCGAAATTGCCGGCTATATACAGGACTGGGTAAAACAACACCGTAACTTCTAATCCCGTACCTCTAATCCCTCCGTAACCGCCCGACCGATATCCCAATAAAACCGCGTTGCGTCCGGAACAGGTTTTATTACCACTCATTAAACAAAATCTGCGATTCACGCATCATTGTTTTTTTTCATGCGTAAACCCCCGCAATTTTGCACCCGCATTAACCATTAACAAAGCACCCGGCGCCGCCGGTGACTGAAAAGAAAATTCATAACGATGAACCCTGTTTTGATTCAAAATCTCAAAAAATCATTGAAAGTGACCTTCCTGGCAGGCGTTGGACTTTCACTAAGTGTTTACTGCTGGCTAAGACTGATCTTCTATGAAGTACCTTTTACTTTCCGCGAAGACCTTTCCATCATGATCAAAGTAATGGCCACAGGTTGGCTGATGGCTATCGCCCTAAAACTGAGTTTCTACCTGTTGCTGGGTTTGATCCAGTTTGTTCAGTCGCCCAGGAAGTATGCCCTGGTAACCCGTAGAGCCGTAATAGTCCCCCTGCTTGTGGTGGCTGTTGCCATCCTGCTCTTCTCCTGCAAACAACAATCTGTAGGTGTAAAAAAAGATTTTAATACCGGTCTGACCTCTAATTATAAAAATATGGAGCCGGGCGAAGTGCAACTGGTGATGAATGACGAAGTGCTCAACCATACCGATGTGCCTATAGGCGAAAAGTTTTTAATCATCAATAAAGATGTGAAGGGTCTCACCCAGCGTGATGGAAAAGTTTCCGTGGGTTGCGCCCTGACCATCAGCGACCAGTCCGGCACAAAGCTGCTGGATGAGGCGGATCTATTCGCCGGGAGAGATGTATTCAACCCAACCGATGCCACCAACCTGAGATGTACGGTTACAACCGGTTCTCCTATGGAATGGGAAGAAAAGTATGATGTCGTGGCAACTTTCTGGGATAAATATGGTGATGGGAAGATTGTGAACAAGGTTACGATTAGGACGATTGATATTCCCTGATTCTCAATGGAGTGATTCGGAATTAGGAATTTGGAATCATTACTGCCCGGGGAGCTCTGGAGTACTATAAACCACGGCGGGCACGAGCACAGCGAAAGGCGTGAATGATAAAATCTGCTACGCAGAACAAGGCATGATGATAATACTTCACTGTGTCCGCAGTGTGCGCTGCGGTTTCCTGGCACATCGATACATTTCAGCTACGGCCATCGAAAAGTAAGAGTCTCCGGGAAAAATAAAGCAAAGCCCTGTAAAAATAAAAGTCATAGATGCCGCGCGGGTCAAAGGTTTTGACAATAATCCAAAATTTTATTCCGGACAGCAATGATTTGGAATTAGGGATTGGGATCTGCATATTCAAATGATGAATTCTTAACTAACCCTCAACAATAAGCATAATCGTTATTTTTGGCAAAACAACGATCATGTATCAAACCCTGCTTACCGAACTGGATGGTGATATTTTTGTAATCACCATCAACCGTCCCGACAAACTGAATGCGTTGAATAGAACCGTTATTGAAGAACTCAGCCGCGCCATTGATGAAGTCTATACCAACCCTTCTATAAAATCAGCAATCATTACCGGCAGTGGCCCCAAATCATTTGTGGCGGGTGCCGATATCAGTGAATTTTCATCCCTGGATGCTGCAGGTGGAAAGGCGCTGGCACAAAGAGGGCAGGATCTTGTTTTTTCAAAAATTGAAAATAGTCCGAAACCTGTTATCGCGGCAGTAAACGGCTTTGCCCTGGGTGGCGGCTGCGAACTGGCGATGAGTTGTCATTTTCGGGTAGCGTCTGAGCAGGCAAAGTTCGGTCAGCCTGAAGTGAACCTTGGACTAATCCCAGGCTATGGCGGTACCCAACGCCTGGTGCAATTGATTGGTAAAGGCCGCGCGATGGAATTGCTGATGACGGGTAATATGATCGATGCTGGTACAGCTTTGCAATATGGACTGGTGAACCAGGTGGTGCCAGCAGATGAATTATTACCGAAAGCTAAGTCCATTCTTCAACTGATCAATAGCAAAGCGCCATTAGCGATCTCCGCCTGTATCAAAACCGTGAATGCCGTTTTTGATGAAACTAAAAACGGGTTTGAGCTTGAGATAAATAGTTTTGGTGAATTGTTCGACACAGCTGATGCCAAAGAAGGCGCGGCGGCCTTCGTAGAAAAAAGAAAAGCAAATTTTATAGGGAAATAGTTTCGGGTGATGGACACGGAGGGCGCTGAGGATGTTATTTTGAAAAATCTCCGTGTACTCCGTGACCTAATTCTGGACACGGAGGGCAAGGAGGAAACACGAAGGGCACGGTGCTGTTAGCATTCGTGCGCTTCATGATCGTTCTTATAATAACTTGTCTCTTCTCTGTGTCCTCCGTGACCCCTCCGTGCTCTCCGTGTCCTAAAAAACACGTTATATCCTTGTATAACTTAGTATCCAAACAACTCCGTCAGCGAAATCTTTTTGAGCTCACCATATTTTTTAAGATCATCGAGTTTAATATTCTTTTCCGAACCCACCACTGAATATGAATATGGTTTATTTGAAAGTTCCGCCCTGTGATATGCATCCAGGTCTTGTAGCTTCAGGGTCTTGTACTTTTCATAATTCTTTTTCCGGATATCTTCCTTCAACCCTTTCTTCTCCGCATTGAGATAATTGAATATGATACCGTCTTTGGTGATGCGTTCGGTTTCGATATCCTTAAACAGACTCTTGCGGGCGCTGGTAAAACTTGCCTCGTTCTTTGGCAGTTCATTTAGCAACTCGTTCATCCCGGCAATAGCTTCATTCAGTTTGTCGGCCTGTGTACCCACATAGGCAATTGCAGAATAATGGTCATCTTTCTTTGCCGGCGTACTTACAAAAGCGTAGGTAGAATAAGCGAGGGCTTTTGATTCACGGATGGTCTGAAAAACGATCGATCCCATGCCACCGCCAAAATAACCGTTGAACATATTCACCAAGGCATCTTTTTCCGCATCAAATTTTCCAAGGTTACGCGACCAGTAAATATCGGCCTGTACCGCATCGTATTCAGCAAACAAAACCTGGTTAGCAGTCTGACTGGTACGTTCAAACTTCACAGCAGGCGCAGGCATTGTCCAGGAAGCAGGTGTTTTATGCAGGCCGGCGATAGAGGCCGTAAAACTGCTGAGTTCCTGCGGACCATAGTATAGTATCCTGTGTTTATAGTTTAAAAGCGATTGAATGATCCCAATCAGATCTTCTTCCTTTATCGCTTCGATTTCTTCATCGGTCAGGGTATAGTTGTAGGGATTGTTGGCGCCATAAAGGGCATAATTCCTGAGTGCCGAAGCAATAGCGTTCTTGTTAAGCTTCGCATTGGCCCTTGCCTTCATCAGCCTGTTTTTCAAACCTGACAGCGCGGCTGTATCAGCCTTACAATTCTTTATAAGGTCTTCTAACAATGTGACTGCCTTTGAAAAATTTTCCTGCAGCCCGGTTACACTCACCGTGGTTTGCTCAGTACCGGCAGAAGTATTAAAGCTACAGGCAAGGTTATAAAACTGTTTGCTGATATCCTCCGCAGAATACTTCTCCGTACCAAGGAATTGAAGATATTGCAGCGCTATCGACAAAAACTTATTATTCCAGGTCCCCATGTCGAAGTAATAGTAGAGGTTGAAAATGCTATTGTCTTTGTTTTGCACATACAGCACTTCAGCTGCCCCGGCTTTAGACTGTTTGATATCGGTCGAATAATTCAACCATACCGGCTTGATTGCGGGTAACTCCGTTGCGTTGATTTGTTTTACAAATGGCGACTGCTGACCCGCATTGGTTTCGACCGGTGTAATGCTTGGCTTCTCAACTTTTACGATATTCTTGTCTTCACCCTTGCGTTTATAGATGACCACATAATTTTTCTCGCCAAAGAACTTATTGGCAAAATCAACGATGTCTTGTTTTGTCAGCGCACCCATATCGTCCAGCACAGACACATCCTTGTCCCATTCTTTTCCTTCATGCTTGATATAACTATCCACAAGGCCTGCTACCCTCGCGCCATTACTTTCAAGCGCCTGCAATTCGGCCAGTTTATAATTAGCCACGATCGCTTTGATCAGCGATTCTTCGAAATTGCCCTTCCGGAGTACATCTATCTGTCCCATCAAAAGTTCCTGGGCTTCTTCGAGTGTCTGACCCTGCTTTGGCGAAGCTGTCAACACGAACATGCCATAATCCCTATATTGTTGGATTCCCGCACCGGCTCCTTGTAATTTCTGTTGCTTGTTTAAGTTCAGATCAAACAGGCCGGCCTTACCGTTTGATAATATTGAAGCTGTAACGCTAGCCAGCAAAGATTCCTTTGTGTTATTCGCACCTACCCTGTAAACCACACGGAGACTTTCAGCGCTGGGTCCGAATACTTCTTTAACCACAGGGCCTGCAATAGGTGCCTGCTCCTGTCCTTTATACTGTTCCACCGGCCTGGCTTTCATATATGAAAATTTTTGATCGATCATTTTCACCACCTGGTCGGGGTTGAAATCACCCGCCATGATAATCGCCATATTATTAGGAACATAATATTTCTGATAGTAATCACGAATGGCCACCAGGGAAGGATTTTTTAAATGCTCCACGGTGCCGATGGTCGATTGCAATCCATAGTTGTGCGTAGGGAAAACAAGCTGGAACATGGCTTCCTGCACCTTGCGACCATCACTGTCGAGGCTAATATTCTTCTCCTCGTAAACTGCTTCGAGTTCTGTATGAAAGATCCTGAATATTGGGTTTCGGAACCTTTCTGCTTGTATTGTCAGGAATTTCTCTACTGCATTAGATGGAATATCTTCTTCGTAAACAGTTTCCTCCACCCAGGTATGCGCATTGGTGCCCTGCGAGCCGATCGAAGCCATCAGCTTGTCGTATTC
>JAEZRB010000274.1 GCA_023412975.1 Bacteroidota bacterium
AATGCAATGGCCATTGAATCTTTAAGTTTGGGATACTGAATGGCAAATGTGCGGAACATAGCCCAGTAGCCAGTGAAAGAAATAGCAGAAAAAATGACGGTGCTGGGCAGAAAAGTATTAAATGTAAACAGATTTATAATCGCTGTGATCGAGCATACAGTATAGGTGCTGGGGTCACCATACCAACGCATTTGTGAGATATACCTGTAGATATCCGGGTCACTATAATGAGCAGTATGAAATATCAGTCTTAGCCAGGTTATAAAAGAATCTCCCAGGCTTTGATTGATTACCTTTGCGTGGTAAAAATAAGCTGAGGTATCACCTCCCCGATAATAATACTGGTAAATAAGCCCTATAAAAATGCCGCCAATGATTTTTGCAGTAAAAGCCGGCATAAAATATTTCCGCCAGGGATGTTTATGGGAGAAATGCTTATTTCTATATCTGTATGCAATAGCAAAAACGATCATAAGATAGACGGGCAATAAAACATAATCGAACATTGAAATAAAATCAGCCCAGTACCGTCCGCCTATATATGGATTCATAAATCAGGAAGTAAGAATTAAAATACTCAACCAGGATTTCAAAAATAGGGCTAAATGATGAAACACCACGTTGGTATGCCAACTGTCATTTTGGAATTGTGTGTCAATTTTGAAAGAAAAAACTATGTGCGGAATAGCAGGAATAATAGCATTTAACAGCAAAGGAGCCCAGTACCTGGACAAAACTCAGTCGGCCATAAAAAGCCTGGAACTACGTGGGCCGGATGGGGGTGGAGTATTCCTTAGAAATAGCTGCGCGCTTGGTCACCGCCGCCTCAGCATTATCGATACGTCCGACAATGCCACCCAGCCCATGAGCGATCCGTCTGGCCGGTACACTATCATATTCAACGGTGAAATTTTCAATTATAAGGAGCTGAAGGAGAAATATTTTGCGGACAAACAGGATTGGTGTTCGCAATCAGATACCGAGGTATTGCTACAATTATTCATACTGAAAGGTAAAGACTGCCTGTCACTGTTAAGCGGTTTTTTTGCCCTTGCCATTTATGATACGCATACCAATGAACTGTTTATTGCGCGCGACCGTTTTGGCAAAAAGCCGCTGCTTTATTTTAAATCAGATGACTACTTTGCTTTTGGCTCCGAAGTAAAAGCATTACTGGAGTATGGCATACCACGCAGATTAAACCATACCGCGTTGTTGCAATATTTGCAGCTTAACTACCTGCCTGCCAGCAGCAGTATGTTGCAGGGAATAAGCAAACTTCCCCCGGGTCATTATGGAGTAGTGAGCAAAGACGGGGTTAAGATCGCAGCTTATTATGAGCTAAAATGGGATCCAACTTCGCGTTCGACCCTCGACTATGCGGCTGCTTGTGCCCGGCTGGAACAACTCATGGATGAATCAGTTCGAAAACGAATGATCTCGGACGTACCACTTGGCGCTTTTCTAAGCGGGGGCATTGATTCGTCTGTCGTGGTGGCACTGGCGAGTCGCCATACCAGCCAGCTAAATACTTTCTCGATTGGATACAGGGACAACCCATTTTTTGACGAGACCAGTTATGCCCAGCTGGTTGCAAAAAAATACAATACAAATCATACCGTCTTTTCATTAACCAATGACGACTTCCTGGCCCATATTGATGATGTTTTAAACTATATCGACGAGCCATTCGCTGATTCATCAGCTATACCTGTTTTTATTTTGAGCCAGCAGACGCGGAAACATGTTACCGTAGCACTCTCCGGCGACGGGGGTGACGAGGTGTTTGCCGGGTACAACAAACACCAGGCTGAATGGCGTATGCGTCAAAAAAGCCTGTTGAATAATTTGGTACGCGCCGGTTCACCTTTGTGGCGTGCACTACCCCAATCGCGGAACAATAAGTTTGGTAATATCGTTCGTCAACTGGATCGCTTTGCACAAGGCGCCAGGCTTGATGTGAAAGACAGGTATTGGAGATGGGCTGGTTTTCTTACGCAGCAACAGGCTGCCGGTTTGCTGACAGACAAAGCTATGTCTGGGGTAAATAAATCCTGTTATGACAAGCAGAGACAGGCGATATTAAGTGACTTAAATGGAGGCGAAGCCATTGAAGACTTTCTGCAAACGGATATGAAGCTTGTACTGGCAGGCGATATGCTGGTAAAAGTAGATATGATGAGTATGGCAAATAGCCTGGAGGTACGCAGCCCATTCCTCGACCATGAAGTCGTTGATTTCGCATTCAGCCTTCCTACCTCCTACAAAGTGGACGGAAATATGAAGAAGAAGATAGTGCAGGATGCTTTTAGAAAATACCTGCCGGAGGAACTGTATAACAGGCCCAAAAAGGGATTTGAAATTCCATTACTTGACTGGTTCCAACAGCAACTTCGTTCCCGTATAACCGACGAATGGCTTAACAATGATTTTATCAAAGATCAGGGCCTATACGATCTGAAAGCGGTGCAGGATCTTAAATCAAAACTGTTTTCAACAAATCCGGGTGATAGCCATGCAACGGTTTGGGCACTTATTGTGTTTCAACATTGGTGGAAGAAGTTTCAAATTGAAGTATAAGGTTAAGATTAAGATTTAGCGCTTAGCCTCAACTTTAGCCGGTTCACTTCGACATTTTCACATTTTCAAATTTCCACATAAATAGATGCCCAGAGTTTTGAGAATATTAAACCGCCTCGCCATCGGCGGCCCGTTATTAAATGCCAGCTATCTCACAAGGTATATGGCGCCTGAGTATGAGAGCATGCTCGTCGTGGGTGAAAAAGTAGATCACGAAAAGGAAGGAAATTTTGTGACCGACGCGCTCGGTATACAGCCTGTTTATATTCCTGAAATGGGCCGCTCGGTTGATCCGCGCAAAGATTATGTCGCGTACAAGAAAATGAAGAAGCTGATCGCCGATTTCAAACCCGATATCGTGCATACACATGCTGCTAAACCCGGCGCGATCGGCAGAATGGCCGCAAGGGCGATGAAAGTACCCGTGGTAGTTCATACTTATCATGGTCACGTGTTTCATTCCTATTTCAACCCCCTCAAGACAAAACTCTTTATCAATATTGAACGCAAGCTGGGTAAGAAAACCGATGCGATCATTGCCATCAGCGAGCAGCAGAAAAAGGAGCTGACACAGGATTTTAATATTGCACCCGTTGATAAGTTTAGGGTCATCCCGCTGGGGCTCGACCTCGACAAATTTCTTTCGGACCGTGAAACGAAAAGAACGGCATTTCGTTCTGCTTATAATTTGGCTGATGAGGAAGTGGTGTTGACAATCACCGGACGCCTGGTACCGGTTAAAAATCATGAGTTGTTTCTGACAGGCATTCAATACCTGATGCAAAACTGCCGCCAGAAGATCAGGGCATTCGTGGTGGGTGATGGGGAGACAAGGTTGGCACTGGAAGAAAAAGCCAGGCAACTGGGTATTGGATTTAATACGGAAAGAGATACTACCTGCGATCAGCCGCTTGTGTTTACTTCCTGGCGAAGCGATATTGATCAAATCAACGCCGGATCGGATATCATTGTGCTTACGTCTTTGAATGAAGGCACGCCGGTAAGCCTGATCGAAGCCCAGGCAGCTGGCAAACCCGTCGTATCAACCAGGGTGGGTGGTATCGAAGATGTAGTGATGGAAAATAGCTCGGGACTCCTTTCAGATCTGAGTGATACCGAAACGTTCTGCAAAAACCTGCTGCGCATGACAGAAGATAAAGATCTGCGTGGTAAATTCGGCCAGGCCGGCGAGGAGTATGTTATTTCAAGATACAGTTACCGGCGTCTGGTGAATGATATGGCGGGACTTTATAGGGAGTTACTT
>JAEZRB010000318.1 GCA_023412975.1 Bacteroidota bacterium
TCCCCATCCAGTTCCCCCGTTTGCCCCAATACGGTCTTAGTGCCTGTATCGTGTTGAAACTTCCGGAATACAAATTCTCCCCTTGCGTTGGCGCCCCAGCCGGTGAAAGCCCTGGCGGCTTCCTGGACATCCTGTTCGGTATAATGTCCTCTTCCGAGTGTAAAAAGTTCCATCACTTCCCGGGCGAAGTTCTCATTAGGATGGCCTTTACGATTTTGCTGGTTGTTTAGAAAGTTGAGCATGGCTGCTGAGCGGGATATTTCCCGCAGCAGGTCGCCAAAGTTTCCCAGGGCATTTCTGCGGATCACATCCAGCAGGCCCTGCTGGTAAAAGATATTCAGGTTGCGACAGGCAAAATGCCCGTGCCAGAATAAAGACATCTTTTCCCGCAACTGGGCGCTGCTGTTCACCATTTCATTAAGCCAATAAAGATTGAGATTGCGTACGCCTTCCCTGTTCAACTGTTGCCGTTTTTTCTTTTCTTCGGGGGTAAGCGTTTTTTGTTGCAGCCTGGCAACCTGGTCAATACCCATCACCAGTCCCTGCAGGTAATTGTCGGCAACATTGATATAGGAGGGCTTTTTGGCGGATGCCCTGACCAGGGCCTTATAAAATTCAGCAGGCGTATACCTGGATAGATCACCAAGTTGCTCCATGGCGGGGCCAAAGCCAGCGCGCCATAACAAATGCTGGTTCTTCAATTGATCAGGCAAAGGCATGCAAAAGGGGTTTGCACTTCGACCGTGCCGACCATGAGAGGTTTAATCTATTATGCATAATTAGAGACAAAAACGTTCTTAATTACTTACCTGATGAAATATCCCCGGCAGAGGCAAGCTCCGTCAACAGCGTGAAGCTTTATGAAATTAAAGGTCCGCCGAAATAGGCATGCAGCACCACCGGCAGTTTGATCCCCTCGGGGGTCTGGTTATTTTCCAGCAGGCAGGCCATGATCCTGGGCAGTGCAAGTGAACTTCCATTAAGCGAGTGCGCGAGCTGGGTCTTGCCATTGACATCTTTAAAGCGGATCTTCATCCGGTTGGTTTGGTAGGCTTCAAAATTGGAAACGGAACTCACTTCCAGCCATCTTTCCTGCGCGGCGCTGTACACTTCAAAATCATAAGTAAGTGCAGAGGTAAAGCTCATATCACCACCACAAAGATTCAGGATACGGTAAGGCAGCTCGAGTGTCTTTAGCAATTTTTCGATATGCGCGACCATCTCTTCATGGGCAGCATAACTGTTTTGCGGTTGCGTCAATTGTACGATCTCAACCTTGTCGAACTGGTGAACCCGGTTGAGTCCGCGCACATCCTTACCAAAGCTTCCCGCTTCCCGGCGAAAACAGGGGGAATAGGCAGTCATCTTTATCGGCAGATCAGCTTCCGCGAGTATTTCGTCGCGGTAAATATTTGTCACCGGAACTTCTGAAGTGGGTATCAGGTAAAAATTATCTTCCTGCATATGATACATCTGGCCTTCTTTGTCGGGCAACTGACCCGTGCCATAGGCTGAGGCTTCATTGACCATAAAAGGCGGAAGGTATTCGATATACCCTGCGGCTGTATTAAAATCAAGAAAATATTGTATCAGTGCCCTTTGCAGCCGCGCACCTTTACCCTTGTATAGCGGAAATCCACTGCCGGTGATTTTAGCACCGGTTTCAAAATCTACGATATCATATTTCCTGATCAGGTCCCAGTGCGGTGTTGCGCCTAGCGGCAATACAGGCTTTTCTCCCGCTTCTTTCAGCACCACATTTTCGGCGGGCGTAGTACCAGCAGGCACTCTTTCGGAAGGGAGGTTGGGCAACCTGATCAGTAGTTCCTGTAACTGTTTTTCCGTCACATTTAATTGGTCTGATACAGGCTGCAGTGTGCTCTTAAGCGTTGCCACTTCGGCCTTCTTTTTTTCCGCTTCATCTTTTTGCCCCTTAGCCATCAGTTGACCAATCTCTTTCGATGCCGCATTCACTTTTGCCTGCGTGGTATCGAATTCGAGTTGCAGTTTCTTGCGCTGATCATCTAATGAAATTACATCATCAACCAGGCTGATTTCTTTAAAATTTTTTACACTCAGCCTGGCTTTTACCGCGTTAGGGTCCTGGCGCAATACCTGTAACTGCAACATCTTTAAAAAAGTTTGCGCAAAGGTAAAGGTTAAACACGATTGATAAAATGGCACAGAAGGTGGAACTGACAACAAATTCAATTGGTAGACGATCTGCCGATCTGCTGCATAGGCCTAATCGTTCCATGGACAAACTGACTCCCTTTGCAACTACTATCTTTGCAACATGTTTACTAAAGATGATCTTCAAACTCGCTGGTGGTCACTCGAGGCTAAACTGGTGGAGCGATTCGATAAAAAACCGGACCTGGAAACGATATTATTCCTGATCGGCATGCAGGAAACGGGTATCATCAGGCAAAAAGTAACTAAGGAACAAAAGCAGGACCTGATGCATGTAGCGGTTTGTACCGTATTGATGCCAAGTGGTTTTTATGAACTGGAAAGAAAAGATGAGGAAGGCTGGCCGCATTTCAGGCAGCTTAAACCCATGCCCGATATGAATCCCATCGAACAGGAAAACTTTTTGAAGGATCATGTTTTATTGTATTTTGAAGAAAATAGCTTCTAACTATCTTCCGGACCTGTATATCTTTCCAAAATAAATATGCCAATGAAAAGGATATTTTTCTTCCTGGCTGGCCTGCTGTTCCTACAGGCTGGTCTTGCCCAAAAAGAAGTCGTTGTAAAAAAGAAAGACCGCAAAAGAGATGTGCTGATACAAACCAGTATGGGTGACATGATAGTGAGGCTTTCTGACTCCACGCCGTTGCATCGCGACAATTTCCTTAAACTGGTAAAACAAAAATATTACGACGGAGTAATCTTTCACCGGGTGATCAACAATTTTATGATACAGGCCGGTGACCCCAACAGCAAAAACGCCCCGACGGGGAAAGCCCTGGGCAATGGAGGGCCCGGTTACACCGTCCCGGCTGAATTCAGTCAAACCCTTTTTCATAAAAAAGGAGTGATTGCTGCCGCCCGTGAAGGCGACCAGGTAAACCCGTTAAAAGCCAGTAGCGGCAGCCAGTTTTATATTACACAGGGAAGAAAATTTTCTGATGCCGGACTCGATTCTGTTGAAACATACAGGCTCAACCGGAAGATCCCTGCTGAACAAAGAGCAGTTTATAAAACTCTTGGCGGTACGCCGCATCTCGACCAGGGGTATACGGTATTTGGAGAGGTGGTAAGTGGACTTGAAGTAATCGATAAGATCGCCGCCGTACCAACCAGCAAAGCTGCAGATCGCGACCGCCCGCTGGAGGATGTGGTGATTAGTAAGATGAGTTTGGTTAAGCGGAAGAGGAGGTAGTCGTGAGTAAGGAGTGGGGCCTGCCCGCCGAAGCTTTAGCGAAGGAGGGATACTGAATGCTAGATGCTTGATTCTAGATAGCTGATTGTAGAATTCATAGCTTTAAATAAAAGGAAAAACCCCGGGATAAACCCAGGGTTTTTTTAGACTATGTTGAGATTAATTCCAAATTACTAATCCCTAATTCCTACAGAGACTATTGCCCTATTCCCTGCTGGCCGCCGGTTGTATTGGCTCTCTTGTTCTCGTCTTCAATTCCGGTTTTTCTTTGTCTTGCAGCTTTCACGGTGTTGCTACCAAATCGATAACTGAAGTTGAGTTTCACCTGTTGCATTTCACCGTTTCCGCTAAACACACTGTTGGTACCTGCGAAATTGGTAGAACCACTCCATTTCATGGTTTTGAATATATCGCTCCAAACGGCGCGGAAAGTGCCCTTGCCTTTCAACACTGTTTTCATAAAACCAATGTCAACATATCCCATGGCTTTCGACTTCACAACACCCTGCCATACCGAAGGCGAAATATACAAACCGCTCAGTTCACCTTTCCACCCTTTACCAAAGTCATAGCTGTTTTGCATAAAGAAGGTCATCGAAAATACTTCCTGGTCTACTTTCCTGTCGCCCTCGCCAAAATTGGCCTTGTAATGTGAATAGGCTCCATTGGTAGTGGCAAAGAAGCTATACTTCTTGTACTGGAACGGGTAGCTGATGTTGATGCTGACCACGTCCTGCGTTGCCAGGTTTTTTTTCATCAAAAACCCTTTTGTTTTATCGATCGTATCGGGCAATTGAGCAAATACATCCTGTACATGACTATAGTTTAATACAGTTGTCAGTTTGTATTTATAGATATGGGTAAGACCCACGCTATTAGTGTATTGCGGTCTCAACTCAGTGTTACCCTTCATATACGTGTACTCGTTCAGCTTAAACTCAAACGGGTTGAGATCCTGGTAAGCCGGGCGATCGATCCTGCGGCTGTAGGAAAATGTCAACTGGCTCATCGGGTTCTTATTGAATGAAACCGAAGCACTGGGGAAGAAATCGGTATAGTCCCGGTCAAAGGTAGAGTCAATATCCTTGGTTGTACCATTGGTTTTTTCAAACCCGGAAGAAATACCTTTTGCATGAGTATTCTCCGCCCGTACACCGAGTTGTACCATCACACCCTTGAACTGTTTATTGTAGTTCAGGTATAGTGCATTGATATTTTCCTTGTACTCAAATAGATTGTTGATATCGGTCGCTACGGAATTAGCAACATCATGACGCATAAAATTATTATCGGTATTTACAATCCCTATCTTACCACCAATACCTAGTTTGCCACCTTTAAAATTCTGCTCATAGTCGGCCTTGACCGAATACAAATCAATATTAGTAGGGGCAACTATATCAGAAATGGTATGACTGATCTCTGTGATGCCATCGCCCTCATAATAACGATTGGGCTGGTATTGAACTGAACGTATCTTAAAGAAACCGTAGTCGGCGTCAATGTTCAGGTCTCTACCATCAGCTTCTGTATGTTTGAAATTGAGGTTCGCGTTCACATTGTCGCGCGCCATGTCGTTGTCGTTCGTCGCTTTCAGGATACGTACCAACTGGTTGGTCGGCTGATAATCGAAATACATCGGACCCGAGGTATTGAAATTATTGTCAGCGATATTGCCATTAACAACCAGGCCGAGTATATTTTTCTTATCCATGAAATAGTCAATACCCGCTTTAAAGCCATGTGAATTGTTCTTAAAGGTCATGCGGTTGTTTTGGGTAAACAGTGTATCAAACTGCTCCTTCCGCATGTCCATTCTCATCCGGTATTTACCATTATTATAGTTGTAATTACCAAACACGTTTATCTTCCCATTACGGTGATTGAGGTTCACACCACCATTGTATTTGGGATAGTGTCCCTGTACATAACCCAGGTTAACGGAACCATTGGTGCCGAATGCTTTATTCTTTTTCAGCCTGATATTGATAATACCTGCATTACCCGCAGCTTCATATTTGGCTGATGGATTGGAAATGATCTCTATCGACTCAATTTGTGCCGACTGCATACTTTTCAGGTAATTGGCCAGGTCGGTGCCACCCAGCGGGCTGGGCTTGCCATCAATATAAACCTGCACTCCATTCTTACCTGCCAGGCTGATATTATCATCCTTGTCGACAGTTACACCGGGCGATTTGCGCAGCAGTTCGAGGGCATCATTTCCTACTGAGTTCATGGTGCCTTCTACATTTACGATCATCTTGTCGGCCTTTACTTCGATCATCGGCTTTTGAGAGCTGACCGTTACACCCTGCAGAGCTCCTTCTTTTTTTACCATGCTCAATTCACCAGCAGATACTTCGCCGGCACCAGAGACTTCAATTGTTTTAGAAATTACAGGAAGATAGGCAACGTGTGAAACGCTGAGCAGGTAAGTTCCTGGCTCTGTTTCGAATTTAAATTTACCTTCATTGTCAGTAACAGATAACTTTATTACGGAAGAGTCTTTTGCGTTCAGCAATGAAACAGTTGTTTTGTCTACCGCTTTACCCTGTTCGTCTTTTACAATCCCTGTAAGGGTTGGAAAGGTTTGTGCTGCCACGACCGTACTGAATAAAATGGCCATAGCCAGCATTGTAGTTAGTTTTCTCATAATGTTCCCACTTTTAGATAAGGTGCACAAAAATACCAGCGAGTCATAGAAGTGTAAAGTGATTGCCGACCAGTGGTGCAAAAACTGGCATGAACGGCGATAATATTCCGGCGAAATGCGAAAAATAATTATGCCGCTGGGTATTTTCTAAATGCTTTTACCCATATTTGCGCTTTAAATCATTCATTATGAATTATCCCGATAATCTCCGCTACACGAAGGACCATGAATGGATCCTGCTGGAAGGTAACAAGGCAACTATTGGTATAACCGATTTCGCGCAGCGCGAACTGGGTGATATTGTTTATGTAGAAGTTGAAACAGTAGGCCAGGCCCTGGCTGCCAATGCTGTTTTTGGAACCGTGGAGGCTGTCAAAACGGTGTCAGACCTGTTTTTGCCAGTAAGCGGGACCATCAACGAGTTAAATTCTGCCCTGGCCAATGCACCCGAACTAGTAAATAACGATCCCTATGGTGAAGGATGGATGATCAAAATGACAGTCGATAATCCTGCTGATGTGGAAGGCTTGCTGGATGCGAAGGGATATGAGGCGATGGTAGGATAGGGAGCAGTCGGGAGTCGGGAATAGTTCGAAGTTCGTAGTTAGTAGTTCGTAGTCAGAGTTTCTGGCAACGTCTGACGTCCTCGTCTGACGTGCGAAGGAAGTCGGGAGTCGGGAATAGTTCGTAGTTCGTAGTTAGTAGTCAAAGATTCTGGCAACGTCTGACGTCCTCGTCTGACGTGTGGAAGCAGTCGGGAGTCGGGAATAGTTCGTAGTTCGTAGTTCGTAGACGGAGTTTCTGGCAAGGTCTGACGTCCTCGTCTGACGTGTGGAAACAGTCGGGAGTCAGGATAGGCCAGGCGCTAAGATTAATCATCTAAGATTCTTAATTTGAAAAATCAGCAGCATTATTACCTGCCGGCAATAGGCTGGATCATTCTTTCAACTGTATTGTTAACACTTCCACAATCATCTTTTCCAAGTAGAAGTATTTTTTCACAGATTCCATGGTTTGATAAATGGGTGCATATCGGCATGTTTGGGATCATGACCCTGTCGTGTTGTTGGGCATTTTATAAAATCAAGCCGTTTCCTGGTTCTTTAATCCTTCAATTTGTCGGGATAGGAGTTGCCTGTTTACTATATGGATTGATGATGGAGTTTGTACAAAAATTCTGGGTTCCTAATCGTTCTTTTGACCCAGGTGATGTGGTGGCAGATGGTGTTGGGGCAGCAGCAGGTGTTTGGTTTAGCTGGAGGAGGTATATAAAAAAATAGACCCCTGTAGAAACAGGGGTCGCAACCAAAACTAACTGCTTATGAGAAAATCGTCTGCTATTTATATTGCAATAACTTGTATTCAGTATCTATAACGCAAATTTACTGCCATTGATCTGTGCTCGCTGTTAATGAAATTTTAAAAGGCCTGAAGGGTATATTTACGATTTATTAGGGTCATTTCAACCATAATATGTAGAAATAATTCCCTGCATATCTTCAACTATTCACGCTTCAATTGCAGTCTTTATAAGAACTAACCGGAATTCCTTTTTTGTCGCATCATCATTCACATCCGGTAATACTATCTATAGAAAAACTATGCCAGAATTATGTCAATGCTGAAAGTTTGCAAGTCATTGACAATTCCGGACGCTAATTAAAAAAACCTCTGACCAGGTCTACCAGACCGCCGCTTCCTTTAGTTTGTTGCGCTTTATTTTCTACCGCGCCCTTTGTAACCTGGCTTATAATATCCTGCAGGTCGAAACCACCCGCATTGCCACCTCCACCATTACCGCCAGCTCCAGTCAACTGGTCCAGCAAACCCTGGAAATTAAATCCAGCCTGTGAGCTCTCTGAAGTGGCCACATTTCCACCAGTAAGGGAACTGATCAGGTCGTTAAGATCAAATGCGTCGTTTTCGGGGTCATGGTTGGTGGTGCGTGTAACGAGCCCGCTCAGTACGTTTGGAATAAGGTTGTTGGAAATGCTGCTGGCCTGTGCCGGGCTCATATTGAACTTACCCACCAGTTTGCTGATCAGGTGACCCACCATCATGGCAACAATGGGATTCTTTAAGAGTCCGCCGATGCCGCCCGATTGTGTGTTGGACTGCACCCCTTTGCCACCGGTAAACATTGAAATAATATCGCTGAGGCCGCCACCAGCCAGCATATTCTGCATACCTCCTGTAATAGTATTGGTCGCTTCCGCCAGGATGGCATTATTGTCTTCGTTGGAAATCTCGGGATTGTCAATGACCGCATCGCGACCGTACTGTTTTACCAGTTGGGAGATTTGTTCAAGCATCGTTCAATTTTCCTATTAAGATACTTGATTTTACATCTAAAAAATCCGAAAGGCGAATAAATATTTTTAGACCTGGCTGGCCATTTTCTCAGAATTCTCGGCAAACTGCAGCGCATCGATAAATTCCTGGATATCGCCATTTAAAACCTCATCAAGGTTGTAGACGGTTAAGCCAATGCGATGATCGGTGACCCTGCCCTGGGGGAAATTATAAGTCCTGATCTTGGCACTCCTGTCACCGGTACTCACCAGGCTTTTCCGATGCCTTGAAATCTCCTCTTCCTGCTTCCTAACCTGTTCTTCGTAAAGTTTGGTGCGCAGCATTTGCATCGCTTTCTCACGATTGCCCAGCTGCGATCGTTCTGTCTGGCATACTACCACCGTTCCTGTGGGAATGTGGGTGAGCAATACTTTTGTTTCGACCTTGTTTACGTTCTGTCCACCTGCGCCACCACTTCTCGCTGTTTCCATCTTTACATCAGCAGGGTTCAGTTCAAAATCCACTTCCTCCGCCTCGGGCATCACTGCCACAGTAGCGGCAGAGGTATGAACACGTCCGCTGGTTTCAGTATCGGGTACGCGCTGCACGCGATGCACACCGCTTTCAAATTTCAAGGTACCATACACATCATCACCCGTTACTTCAAGCTGGACTTCCTTGTATCCGCCTACTGTACCCTCGCTTTCACTGAGGATGGCAGTTTTGAAACCCTTCCTTTCACAATAGCGGATATACATGCGTAACAGGTCGCCGGCAAAAAGGCTGGCTTCATCACCTCCTGTTCCTGCGCGGATCTCGAGAATGGCGTTCTTTTCATCCTGCGGATCCTTTGGAATCAGCAACTGGCGGATCTGGCTTTCCATTTTCTCTCTTCTTTCTTCCAGAGCTGGTGCCTCCAGTTTCGCGAGATCTCTTAGTTCTTCGTCGCTACCATTCAACGCCTCTTTATAAAATTCAATGTCGTCGAGTATTTTCTTGTAGTCGTTGTAGGCGTTAACTATCTTTTCCAGGCTGCGGTATTCTTTGCTTGTTTCAGCAAATTTTTTGTTATTGCCAACAATTTCAGGGTTGGTAAGTGCAATGCCCAGTTGGTCAAAACGGCCTTTGATAGCTTCAAGTTTATCTAACATATATGAATAGTAAGGATGAAATCCGACATTTGAAGCGCTGAAGGGCCAACTTCAAAAAATCGGGTCGGCAAAGTTAAAGAAATACAGTATGGCATTTTACAAGTTCAGCGCGGATCAGCTTTTCGATGGGTACCGGCTGCACCAGGACCGGCCGGTTTTGGTGGTTACCGACGACGGTATTGTGATGGATATCGTTAAAACAGAGGATGCAGGCGATGACGTACAATATATCGAAGGTATTCTTTCCCCAGGTTTTATAAACTGCCATTGCCACCTGGAACTGAGCCATATGCGGGGCCTGATACCGCAGCAAACCGGTCTGATCCAATTTATAACACAGGTGATGAAAGAAAGGCATGTATCGCAGGAACAGATCCTTTCGGCGATCGCCGATGCGGAGGACGAGATGTGGGCAACCGGCTTCGTGGCAGTGGGCGATATATGTAATAATAAACTAACCCTTGACCAGAAGAAAAAGGGACGGATCTGGTATCATAATTTCATCGAAACCACTGGTTTTGTACCTGAATCAGCCGAATACCGCTTTAAAATGGCACTGGATGTTTACAATGCATTCGCTCCGTACTATAACACCCCAATTGCGTCTAATTCCATCGTTCCCCATGCCCCTTACTCGGTATCCGGGGAACTTTGGCGGAGGATCGTGTCATTCCCCGGTAACCAATTGATGACTTTCCACAACCAGGAAACTCCCGATGAAAATGACCTGTTCCGAGATAAATCCGGTGGTTTCCCTGCTTTTTTTGAAGGGCTGAAAACCGATATATCATTTTTTAATCCACCTGGGAAATCAAGTCTTCAAGCCTGCCTGCCTTATTTTTTGCCAAACCAGCGGCTGATATTGGTGCATAATGTATTTACTGACCGGGAAGACCTAGATTATTGTGTCGAAGCCCAACGCATGGAACAGTTGAGCTGGTGTTTGTGTCCTAATGCAAACCTGTATATCAGTGGTAAGCTACCTAATATAGAACTACTTACAGATTACGATTGTATGATAGTGCTCGGTACCGACAGCCTGGCGTCGAACCGGCAATTAAGCATTATGTCGGAAATGAAAACGGTGCTTGAACATTTCCCATTTGTGAAAAAGGAAAAAATTTTGAGATGGGCCACACTTAACGGAGCCAAAGCCTTGCAAATGGATCACTTATTAGGTAGTTTTGAAAAAGGGAAAAAGCCGGGTATAGTATGGTGTGATATGGCATTTACAGAATCGAAACGGCTTTTATAATCCAGGTACAATAAGCACCATCCGTCGCCCGTTAAGCCTCCACTTCTAATGAAAACGTTTTTGGTTATACTGATCCTTGCTGCTGTTGTCTTTTGCCTATCATTTACATTCAGGCACAAAAAAGAATATACAAGCCTTTACAATACCACGCTTGATGATTTCAAACGGGATCAAAACCAGCTATACGATTTCATCAAGGACGCGGATCTGGGCAACGAGGCTGACCGCGAAAAAATCAAAAAGCGGATACATGAAAGCCGTCTTAAATTGAAATCACTTGATTTCTGGCTGCGCTATCTCGAACCAATTGCCTACCGCCGGATCAACGGACCATTACCTGTTGAGTGGGAAACAGAAGTGTTTGAGAAATTTGAACCACCCTACTACAGGGGAGGTGGTGGTTTGATCCTGGCTGAACTATCCCTGGAAGAAGACCCTGCCAATAAAACCGCTCTTCTTACTTTGATCGATAGCTCTCTCACGGGCATCAAGACTTTTGAAGCCGATTCTATCACAACTCAACTTGATTCGTTTGATCATTTTTTCCTTGCCAACCGGCTTTATGTTCTCAACCTCGCGGCGTTATACACTACAGGGTTTGAATGTCCTGATACCAGTAATATTATTCCCGAGTTGCGGAGTATGATGAAAGCTACCAGGAAAGTTTATTCAAATTTTAATGTGGTATTTCCATCAACACCTCTTTCAGCTGACTATCTCACACTTTACAATAAGGCAGTTGAGTTTGTCGATGAGCAGCCCTCAGAATTTTCTTTATTCGACCATTTTACATTTATCAGGGATTTTGTCAATCCACTCTTTGGGATGAACCAGCAGTTCATCAATTCATACAATGTTCAAAGCATCAGTTTCAATGACTACTCGCTCGAAAATTCGGTGAATTCGATATTTGATAAGCGATTGTATAATTCGCAAAACACAAAGGGAATTTTTTCATTTGTGGAAGATGAAAAAGTGCTGGCGGAAATAAGGCGAGTTGGTAAACTTCTTTTTTACGATCCCATTCTTTCGGGTAATAATAAAAGAAGTTGTGCTTCCTGTCATAAGCCGACTGAATTTTTTACCGATACTACGCAGGCTACCTCACCGCATTTTGATCATCAGCAAAAGCTGGCCCGCAACACTCCTACCCTGGTCAATTCGATCTTCAATCACCTGATCATGCAGGATGGAAAACATATTTCACTGCAGGGCCAGGCCAGGGATGTGATCACCAACCCGGATGAGATGAATGGAGTAGAAAAAGACCTGGTGAAAAAAGTAATGAGTTGTAAAGAGTATAAGGACGCTTTTAAAAAATTCCTGAAATATACTCCGGAAGAAAAAGAAGTATCATTGAGTCATATCGGTTCAGCGCTCACCTTTTATTATGCAGATTTCAGCCATTATTATGCGCCCTTTGATGATGCCATGCATCACAAAGTTAGCCTGACACCGGAAGTGAAGCACGGGTTCAATTTATTTATGAGTAAGGCACAATGCGGCACCTGTCATTTTGTTCCCCAATTCAATGGGATAAAACCACCATATATAAGCTCTGAGTTTGAAGTGCTGGGTGTTCCTGCCGATACAGGTTTTACAAAATTGAGCCCCGACCACGGACGTTACGGAGTTCATCCTGCAGCTGAAATGATGAATGCATTTCGAACAGGAACGGTTCGCAATTCGACATTTACAAAACCATATATGCACAATGGTGTCTTCAATACGCTTGAGGAGGTCATTGACTTTTACGACATGGGTGGTGGTGCAGGGAAAAAACTTTCAGTGCCTAATCAAACACTTGCGAGTGACTCACTGAAGCTAACTGTTGAGGAAAAAGCCAACCTGATTGCATTCATACACTCTTTGAATGAAAATGTTATTTTTGAAGCACCTCCATCTGGTTTGCCTTCATCATCCAACAAATCGTTGAATGTTCGCAAGGTGGGTGGTGAATATTAGAGGCGCAGTGATTTATTTGAAAATTTTGAAGGAATGAAATTGATCGTTACGATTCTTACGCTTGTGATGCTGAGTACCATATTTCACCAATGTGCTTCACAAAAAAAATCGACTGCTTATGATATCCCTGATCACGTAACGGACGCTAATCGCCAGGCCTTTATCGAAAAATGTGAAAAAGGAAAAGTACTCTATAAAATTCATTGCAGTGGTTGCCACGGTATTTATACCAAGGGTAAGGACGGAGTTCCTAATTTCACCAAAATACAGATCGATAGTTACCACGCTGCAGCTTTGATCGGCATCGATCCAAAAAATCACGCGGTGGCAAAAAAAATGAGCGCGGAACAGGTAGACCAGGTGATCACTTTTCTACGATTGCGTAAAATCGACAAGTAGTCTTGGTTCCTGAACTTTAATCTTCTATTTATACCTCCCCTTGCCTGGAATAAAAACGTTCAGCTAAGTATCTCCCTTAGTACAGGCAGCGTGCGCATCGTACCAAAATCCTGGATATGCTGCTGATAGTAGTTTTCGTAAGCATGCAGGAGATTACGCCGGAAATCATGATGCAGTTTAATTCCTTCCAGTTCGAGTGGCTGTTGCACTTTTAACAGGTGCGAAGTAACAGCGGCCTGTTTTTCTTCAAGGAAATGAGGATGCGCGGGTCGCTCTTTTACAAATTCTCCTTCTAAC
>JAEZRB010000331.1 GCA_023412975.1 Bacteroidota bacterium
CCCTGGGATTCATCGTTGCCCGCGCCGGCCTTGGTGTAAGTGAAGCCGGTAATTTTCCAGCAGCGATCAAAACAGTCGCCGAATGGTTTCCCAAAAAAGAAAGAGCGCTCGCTACTGGTATATTTAATTCGGGAGCCAATGTCGGAGCTATTCTTGCGCCGCTGACTGTGCCATTTATTGCAAAAGAGTGGGGCTGGCAGTGGGCGTTTATACTTACGGCTATAACAGGTTTTATCTGGCTGGTGTTCTGGATTATTTTGTATGAAGTTCCTGCTAAACATAAGCGACTTAGCAAACCTGAATTTGATTATATCCATAGTGATGTGGATGAACAAACCCCGGTGGCCGGCGATGATGCGGCAAAAAAAAGCGTATCATGGATAAAACTGCTGGGCTTTAAACAAACATGGGCGTTTATTCTTGGAAAATTTCTTACCGACCCGGTCTGGTGGTTTCACCTTTTTTGGCTGCCGGCGTTTTTAAAAGCGGAATATGGTATTGAAGGTACCGGCATGGCCATTCCCATTGCTGCGGTGTACACTTTGTCAACGATCGGAAGTATTTGGGGTGGCTGGCTGCCGATGAAATTCATAAATGGGGGCTGGCCGGTATTTCGCTCGCGCAAGACTTCGATGCTGATCTATGCCTGCCTGGCATTACCAGTGGTGTTTGCACAATATCTCGGAAGCTTCCATATGTGGTTGGCGGTCGGTATCATCGGGATCGCAACTGCAGCGCACCAGGCCTGGAGCGCAAATATATTTACTACCGTGTCTGATATGTTTCCCAAAAAAGCTATCGGCTCGGTAACCGGCCTGGGTGGTATGGCCGGCGCGCTGGGAGGTATACTGATCGCCAAACTCACAGGCCTGATCCTCGATCATTATCGCCCACTCGACAAATTGGAAACGGGTTACTACATCATGTTTTTGATCTGTGGTTTTGCTTACCTGATCGCCTGGCTCATCATGCATTTCCTGGTGCCGAAGATGAAGCGGGTGGATATGTAATAGGTCAGGCGGTTTAATTTCTATTAATGAAATTTTTTCCCTGCTACCAGCATCTCGATGATGGCTTTCATACGTTTTTCCCTTGTCTCGGGTTTTTTGGCTGTCTGCAACCGCCAGTTAATTGCAAAGCGGTTTGTTTTGTTGAGGGTGTCAAAGAATTTTTTTGCCTTCGGTTTTTTAGAAAGTAAGGCAAGGAAATCTTTGGGTATCTCAGTATTTGCCGGTGAATCGTAAGCAGCCTGCCAACGACCGTCGGTCTTAGCATCTTCAATTTGTTTTAATCCCGCGGGTTTCATTCTTCCTGACTCAATCAGTTTTTCCACGCGCTCCACATTTAGTTTTGACCAGATACTTTTGGGACGTCGTGGTGTAAAACGTTGCAGGTAGGAATTTTCATCATATCCATTGGCCAGTCCATCGATCCAGCCATAACACAAAGCAATTTCTACAGCTTCCTCGTAAGTAACGGTGGGCAGACCTGACTGTTTCTTATAAAATTTCAGCCAGAGTCCTGCGGCAGATAGGTGATTTTTCTTTAACCAATGTTCAAAGCTTTTGGGACTTTTAAAAGCTTCGATCGGCAAGCCGGCTCTTTGCGATTCCATGTTTGCTAATTTTCCGCGCTCAGGCTTATGATAAATTCCGTTCCCTTGCCGGGCTCGCTTTCTACCCTGATATCCCCTTTATGTGATTGAATGATGGAGTAAGATGCTGACAGGCCCAGGCCTATCCCATTTCTTTTGAGCGTGAAAAAAGGCTCGAAAAGCCTTTGCTGGTATTCTGCGGGTATGCCTTTACCATTGTCCTTTATCGAAACATAATATTGTGGTCCATTTTCATCAAGTGTGATCGTCAGTTCACCCTTGCCATATTCCATGGCTTCTACCGCATTGATCATGATATTGGACATCGCAATCACCAGCTTGGACTTATTGGCTGATATGTCGAGAGGAGTAACAGGATAGTTTTTATTTATCGCTATCTTTTGCAGATCGAGCCGGTCCGATACCAGGCCAATACTTTCATCCACGATCGACTGAAGACTGTGTTTTTTAAAAACCGGGTCGAGCGGCTTGGTGAGGTTGAGCAACTCGGAGATGATATGGTTGATGCGAACACAGTTGCGCTGCATGATCCCCACCAGGTTCCTCTGGCTTTCTTCGTTTTCGCTATAAGGTGGCGTGAAGTGATCAACCGAGAGCAGGATATTATTTAGCGGGTTCCTGATCTCATGAGCCAGCGTACGCATCAGCCTTTCGTTGGATGCCAGTTTTTGTGCCTGCAGGTTGGCAAGCTCTGCTTTTTTAATATTTGTAATATCATGCAGGATACCATGTATCAAAAGTTCGTCGGCCTCCTCTTTAGGAAAAGAAAGTGATAGCAGGCATGACTTCGCTTCTCCCGCAGGATTCTCTACTTCAATTGGGAGATCAGCCACATCCTCCTTTTTCTGGAAAAGTTCATTAAGCATGTCTTTTTGCTGGCCACCCTTTATAAAATCAAAAAGACTGTGGTTCAGCAACTGCTCTTTTTCTAACTGGAAAAGTTTTGTGGAAGCCTGGTTCACTTCCGTCAAAATCAGGTTGATGTCAGTAATAAAGACAGCATCCTTGGATGTCTCGAAAAGGTTACGATACCTGTTTTCCTGGGATTTCAGTTCTTTTAGGTCAGCGGTGTGTTCGAGCGAGTACCTGATACAACGCTCCAGCTTTTCGGTTGTCAGCTCCGATTTTACCAGGTAGTCGGTAGCGCCATATTTCATGGCTTTGATATCGATGTCTTTATTGCCTTTCCCGGTAAGCAAGACAACAGGGTCATAAAACCCCTGGCGATTAATTTCTTGCAGCAGGTCCAGACCGGTATGACTGCCTAATCGGTAATCAACAAAATAAATATCATATTCCCGGGCATTGATCTTTTGCAATCCGTCCTGGTAATTATTGTACCAGTCTATGTGGAAATTACTTCCTTCTATGGCCTGGATATAATCGCTGATGATAAAAAAATCCTCTTCATCATCATCTATGATTGCAACCCTGATGTCTTTGGCATTCAGCATTAAACTAGCGGCTTTGAGGTAAAATTAACGTAAATGTGGCGCCATAATCCCGGTTCGGTTCACCATATATGATGCCACCATGATTATCGACGATCTTTTTACCTATTGCAAGTCCCATGCCTGCGCCGGGATACTCTGATTTACCATGCAGGCGGACAAAGGGTTTAAAAATTCTTTCAACAAATTCCGGGTCAAATCCTATCCCCTCATCGCGTATGCTGATCCGGGCGTATTCACGCTTCGGGTCCAGGTTGTAATCCGTCTTTTCCCCGGCTGACAGTGAAGTGCTGCTAACGGTTATTTGTATGTTTTCTTCCTTTCGGGAAAACACGACAGCATTGGTCAACAATTGTCTAAACAATTCCTGCAACTGTTGTTGATCACCCAATAGCAGGGGCAGATCGGTACAGTCGAAGTTGATATTCTTATCGGGGTTCTTTTGTTGCAGTTCCTTCAGCACTTTCGACAATATCACTGCTGTATCACAGGTCATGTATTGCAGGGTAGCAGTGCCAAATGCAGACCAGGCCGACAGTTTGTCGATCAGTGTGCGCATTTCTGAAATATTGTTTTGCATACGCTGGTAGTAGGTCTGCAGATCTTCAGAGTTGTTTTTTTGTATAAGCCGGTCGAGTAATAGAGACAGTTTCCTAAGCGGGGCATCCAGGTCATGCGCTGCGATATCGATAAATTCGGCATAATCTTTCCGATAATTCTCCTGGTTTTTTTCCTCGTCAGGGCGATATGTATTCTGTACATATTTTTTTACAGCGAATAATACCGACGATAAAGAGGTGTTGAGTGCCGGTACCGCGCGCATCGCATCAAACCGGAAAAGAACAGGATCTTTACCAGCCCCGGATGCGAGGAACGAAAACTGCGCTGTTTCTTTTTCTGACAGCTCAAGGCATTTTTGCCATTTTTTTCCCAGATCTTGTGTATGTCCCGGCGTGGAAGATTGCAACGGATCAGAAGTTTGAAATGGAAATGATTTTTGCCAGTCGACAGTGGACTCAAAAAAAGTTTCTATTGGAGAACTGGCAAATAAAACTTCCCTGTTCGAAGGGTCGTAGATAAAAAACAGGTGTGAGTAAGAATGTGGGTTTTGATTTAATATCGACTCAATACTCATACGCGTTATTTATAAAACTTCAACTAATGCTAAAGTTAAAAGTTTTAATGATTGATGATGAGATCGACTACTGTAAAATAATGGAGAGTTATTTTAAGCGGAAGAACTATGAGGTCGATCTTGCCTACAATCTCACCGAAGGATTGCAACGAATCGACGATAATAAACCAGATATTTTATTTCTGGACAATAATTTGCCCGACGGGAAAGGATGGTCACATGTGGAATCCATAGTGGAAAAAAATCCACACCTTAAAATTTACCTCGTGAGCGCTTATCATCAAAAAGGAGATTTTTTCTATGAGTCGCCTAATGTTACAATTTGGGAAAAGCCGCTAACGATGAGCCTTCTCAATGAACACTTCCAGACACTTCAGGTGGAGCAATAGCTGAGCAGGTGCCTGGCTACAGATTCAAGTTCTCCAATACTGGAAGGTTTGATCACATAATCCGCCGCCCCTGTTTCCAGGCAAAGCTTTTTGTAATGTTCTGAGCCGGATGTGCTCCAGATAATTTTCGGTATGGATTCATACCGTTGGTTGCGTTTCAGTTCCCTCAATATTTCGGCGCCGGTTAGCTCGGGCATATTGTAATCAAGTACGATCAGGCCTGGCAACTCTTCATCGGGCATCGTTTCAATCGAAGCCAGGAGCTTTTTACCGTTATTATAAAACAAAAGCGAAAGATCGGGATCAAGCGCGGAAAAGATTTCTTTCAGAAATTCTTCCTCATCCGGATCGTCTTCTCCAAAGAGAATTTGCCTGGCCGGAGAGACCTGGCGATTGGATTGGGTTGCAGGGTTTAGTGGCACAGTTTTGCGTGTAGAGTTTGGTTTATTGAAGGTAAGAAAATATTCATCTTACCAATTTTTCCTACAATTTTTTTTGAATAGAAATTTTAAAAAATAAACAGCCATCTTCAACCTTTCATTCCTCTACTCTTAATAAGTCCAATGAAAAAAAAATCTAATTCCACTACCCGTGCCACCGGTACTGCCGAAATGCCTGCTCCAAAGAAGTCTACAGCAAAAAAAAATGGAAAGACAAATGGGAAATCCCATACGGCGGAAAGTATTAGCCTGATACAATCTTCATCGGAGTTTACGGATCACCTGGATAGCCGCGAACTATTAAAAGTCCTCACTGAAGTGAGAAGCGGTAATTTCTCGGTACGCATGCCGATCGACAAAATCGGCGTCAGTGGTAAGATCTGTGATGTATTTAATGAAATTATCTCTCTCAACGAAAACCTGGTTGAAGAACTTAACCAGGCACGAAATACGATCGGGAGAAAAGGGCACCTGAATCACCGGGTAAGTTTGCCCCGCTATGCAAAAGGATCATGGTCTTCAAGCGTGGAAGCAATCAATAGCCTGATCTCGGATCTCGTTCACCCCACCATCGAGATCGCCCACGTGATCAGCTCAGTGGCAAAGGGAAACCTGTCGCAGGAAATGCCGCTTCGTATCGGAGATCACGTTCTACAGGGCGAGTTTGCCAAAATCGCAGCGGAAGTAAATGACATGGTTAAACAGCTCAACCTGTTTTCCATGGAGGTAACCCGTGTGGCAAGGGAAGTGGGAAGTGAAGGTAAACTGGGTGGCCAGGCAAAAGTGAAAGGTGTAGCCGGTGTATGGAAAGATCTCACCGATTCGGTAAACCAGATGGCTGGTAACCTGACCGCACAGGTAAGAAATATCGCAGAAGTAACGACGGCTGTGGCAAAAGGTGACCTCCGTAAGAAGATCACGGTGGATGTGCAGGGTGAGATCCTTGAACTAAAGGATACGATCAATACGATGGTGGATCAGCTCAACTCGTTCTCATCGGAAGTGACGCGTGTGGCGCGTGAAGTGGGTACCGATGGTAAACTGGGAGGCCAGGCTGAAGTGCAGGGTGTGGCAGGTACCTGGAAAGATTTGACAGATTCAGTAAACCAAATGGCTTCTAACCTGACGGGACAGGTAAGAAATATAGCCGAGGTAACCACCGCGGTGGCGCGGGGTGACCTGTCAAGAAAGATCACCGTGGATGTAAAAGGTGAGATCCTTGAGTTGAAGAACACGATCAACACGATGGTTGGCCAGTTGAATTCATTTTCTGTTGAGGTAACCCGTGTGGCCCGTGAAGTAGGTAGTGAAGGTAAACTCGGCGGACAGGCAACAGTAAAAGGAATTGGTGGGGTATGGAAAGACCTGACCGATTCGGTGAATCAAATGGCGGGCAACCTCACAGCACAGGTGAGAAATATTGCGGAAGTGACAACAGCGGTTGCGAAAGGTGACCTGTCAAGAAAAATCACCGTGGATGTAAAAGGTGAGATCCTTGAATTGAAAAATACCATCAACACGATGGTGG
>JAEZRB010000343.1 GCA_023412975.1 Bacteroidota bacterium
GAATCAGTGAGTGCTTTGTCCTTTCTACCTGCAACCGTACTGAGATCTACGGACTTGCCGAAACACCGGGGCAACTTGTTAATCTGCTTTGCTCGCAAACCAAAGGCAGCATTGACGCATTTAAGAAAATGGCCTATGTAAAACACGGAAAGCGTGCCATTCGTCACTTGTTTGAGGTCGGTGCCGGGCTGGATTCACAAATCCTGGGCGATTATGAAATTGTAGGCCAGATAAAAGCCGCCGTACGTTTTGCAAAGGACCGGGGATTTGCAGGTGCCTTTCTTGAACGGGTGGTAAACGGGGTTTTGCAGTCATCCAAGGCTGTCAAAAATGAAACGGCGCTCAGTGGCGGTACAATCTCGGTATCTTTCGCTGCAGTTCAATACATTCTCAAAAAAGTAAATACAGCTTCTGATAAAAAGATACTACTAATTGGTACCGGGAAGATTGGCCGTAATACGTGTAAGAATCTTGTTGACTACCTAAATACCAAAAATATCACGCTGATCAATCGTACGGAAGAAAAAGCAGAGTCGCTTGCCCACGAACTTGATCTCAATTTTGCGAATTATGATGACCTTCCCAACCAGGTTGCAGCGTCTGATATTATATTGGTAGCCACCAATGCCCCGAAGCCCACCATCCTTCGCCAGCACCTGGAAAACGCGGGTCAAAAACTGATCATTGATCTTTCCGTTCCCTGTAATGTAGAAGAATCGGCAGCAGTTTTGAAGAATATTGAATTGGTAAATGTCGATGAGCTATCAAAGATCAATGATGAAACGCTTGCGAAACGTCAGGCTGAGATACCGAAAGCTAATACCATCCTCACGCGGTATATGGATGAGTTTTTCGAATGGCTGGCGATGAGGCGCCATGCACCGATGCTGAAGGCCATCAAAACCAAGCTAAAAGAAATTCATACTTCCCCACTTTTTTCAGATTATACATCATCCATCAACATTGTCAGCTCCAACCCCGATGAAAGAATTCAACGGGTAGTCAATGGAACTGCCTGTAAGATCCGCAATCATAACCAGGGCGGGTGTTACTACATAGAAGCGATCAACGAATTCATGGCCACTAGCGCAGGATAATGCAAATGAAAAATATCATCCGTATTGGTACAAGAGAAAGCCAACTGGCGGTATGGCAGGCCAGACAGGTGAAAGACCTGTTGACACGAAATGGCTATACAGCCGAACTGGTCGAGATAAAAAGCGAGGGTGATATAGATCTAAACACACCTCTTTATGAAATGGGTGTGCAGGGAATATTTACAAGGAGTCTTGATGCTGCCCTGGTAAATAAAAAAATTGATGTCGCGGTGCATTCGATGAAGGATGTGCCAACCCAGTTACCCGCAGGTATTAGCCAGGCTGCAGTATTGAAACGAGGCCCGGTGCACGATCTGTTGGTATTTAAAGATTCTACTGACTTCCTGGACGACAAAGATTATATCGCCAATATTGCAACCAGCAGCCTGAGAAGAAAAGCCCAGTGGTTGAACAAATACCCACGGCACCGGATCCATAATCTTCGTGGCAATGTCAACACGCGATTAAAAAAATTAAATGACGAAAACTGGGATGCCGCCATCTTTGCACAGGCTGGACTGGAAAGGATCGGCCTGCGACCTGAAAACAGTCGTATAATTGATTGGATGATCCCTGCACCCGCACAAGGCGCCATTGTCGTAGTTTGCAGAAGCGGTGATGAGTTTATTAGCGAAGCCTGCCAGTCTTTTAACGATGCCGATACAGCTTTGTGCACAAGAATCGAAAGAGATTTTCTCAGGGAATTGCTGGGAGGCTGTTCAACACCGATCAGTGCACTGGCGACGATAACCAATAACCTGCTACATTTTCGGGGTAGTATCCTTTCGCTCGACGGAAGCCGGAAACTGGAAATGGAGAAAAATAATATACCGCTTCAAATGGCAAAGGATTTTGGTAAAATGGCTGCCCGGGAACTACTGTCGACAGGTGGCCGTGAAATAATGGAGGAAATTCGTCATGCAACTCGTTAAGCCTTCCATACTTTGCACCGGCCCGGTTGATCTCACGACGATGCATCAAAGCGTGCGGGATAGTGTGGATATCGATATCATTCCCTTTACCGAGATTTCATCTTCTCTAACAGACGAAACAACTGAAGAAATTAAAAGCCTCATCAATAAAAAAGCGGTGGTTGTATTTACAAGTGGTAACGCATTGCGATCGGTCGCCACGCTACTTGATTCTCAAAAGCCTGACTGGTCAGTTTATTGCATGGGCAATACTACTTATGAACTGGCGAAGTCAATATTTGGCGATCAGCAGATACGACAAACCGCCAGCGATGCTGCATCGCTGGCAAAGATGATCATCGCTGAAAAGGAAGCCGGCGAAGTCATATTTTTTTGCGGCAACCTGCGAAGAAATGATCTCCCGGATCTTTTGCAGAAAAACAATATAGGAGTGAAGGAGATCATCACGTATCACACCACACCAATTCAACCAGTAATAAAACGGGAATACGATGCTGTTTTATTTTTCAGCCCGAGCGCCGCAGATAGTTTTTTTAGCCATCATTCACTGCCTGAAAAAACACGTGTCTTCGTCATAGGTTCGACAACAGCTAAAAAAGTGAAATCATCGACAAGAAATACGGTGTTTGTGTCGGACAAACCGGATAAGCTTCACCTGGTCGGGATGGCCATCAATGGCGTTGTATCGCCATTGGCGTAAAAAATTAAGTTATGGGTACACTCAAAAATGATCTTTTAATAAGGACACTGCAGGGACAGCAGGTTGAGCGGCCACCGGTGTGGATGATGCGACAGGCGGGCCGGTACCTGCCTGAGTACAGGGCTATCAGGGAGAAATATGGCTTTTTCGAAAGATGCCAGACGCCTGAACTCGCCTGTGAGATCACTATCCAACCAGTTGATATCATCGGTGTAGATGCAGCAATCCTGTTTTCTGATATCCTGGTAGTGCCACAGGCCATGGGCCTCGAAGTACAATTGATAGAAAGTCAGGGTCCTGTTCTCCCCCATCCCCTCAAAAGCGCTAAAGATCTCAACCGCGTGCATATGCCGGATGTTGAAGAAAGCCTGCATTATGTGTTCGACGCCATCAAACTTACTAAGAAAGAATTGAATGGACGTGTACCCCTGATCGGTTTTGCCGGTGCTCCATGGACACTACTTTGTTATATGGTCCAGGGGAGAGGCTCCAAAACTTTTGACGAAGCCAGGTCCTTTTGTTATACCCAGCCTGAAACAGCGCACATGTTGCTACAGATGATCACTGATACCACGATCGCATATCTGAAAAAACAAATCGAAGCTGGCGCCGACCTGGTGCAGGTATTCGACTCCTGGGCAGGACTTCTATCTCCCCGCGATTTCGAAACCTATTCATTAAAATATATACGGCAAATCGTGAACGCCGTAAAGGATATGGCCCCGGTCATTGTATTTGCCAAAGGTGCCTGGCATAGTCTTTCGCAATTATCGCAAACAGGTGCGGCGGCGCTTGGTATCGACTGGTGCATATCACCCGAGATAGCAAGAAAATTCGCCGGTTCCGATATGGTGCTACAGGGAAATTTTGATCCTGCCCGTTTGCTTTCTCCTATTCCATCCATTCAGAAAGAGGTCAAAGAAATGCTGCTGGCATTTGGTGAACAAAAACATATTGCCAACCTGGGTCATGGCATTTTACCCAATATACCAGTTGATCATGCAAGGGCATTTGTAGACACAGTAAAAGAATTTGAGTACAGTAAAACCGCCGTGAATATTTAAAGTATAAAAGCTGGTGACAACCAAAGAAAATAAGCTTAAAGACAAATGGGTCGATTTTATTCATAGCCTGCAGGAAGATATCTGCAGGCAACTCGAAGCTGAGGACGGCAAGGCCTTTTTTGCTTCTGAAAAATGGGAACGCCAGGGCGGGGGTGGTGGCGATACCCGAATCATGAAAGAAGGTAATGTTTTTGAAAAAGCAGGCGTCAACACCTCGGTCGTTTCCGGAACTGTGACTGAAACCATGCGCAATCAGTTAAAACTAGATGGCGACAAATGGTTCGCCGCCGGGTTGTCGCTTGTACTACATCCTTTGAATCCGTATGTACCTACGGTGCATGCCAACTGGCGCTATTTTGAATTGTATGATAAAGATGGGGAAATGACCGACTCCTGGTTTGGTGGCGGTGCAGATCTTACACCTTATTATTTATTTGAGGAAGACGCCCGTCATTTTCATAGCGTTTTAAAAGAAGCTATCGATCCGTTTGGCCCCGGGCTTTATCAGGATTATAAAAAGAACTGTGACGAATATTTTGTCAACACACATCGTAACAATGAAACAAGGGGTATTGGCGGAGTGTTCTATGATTATCTAAAGCCGGATGACGAGCTGGATGCCGAAAAGATTTTTCGTTTTCAGCAGGCCAACGGAAATGCATTTCTAAAAGCCTACCTTCCTATTGTTACCAGGAGAAAAACTTCCAGCTATACCGAACGCGAAATGGAATGGCAGGAGATCAGGCGGGGTCGCTATGTCGAATTCAACCTGATCCATGATCGCGGAACAATTTTCGGTTTGAAAACCAATGGCCGTACCGAAAGCATTCTGATGAGCCTTCCACCACGAGCCAGGTGGGAATATAATCATGTTCCGCCCAAAGGAAGTGAAGAGGAAAAATTGTTGGAGGTCTGTTTGCATCCAAAATACTGGGTGTAGCCGGGTCCGCTAATGATTAATAAATATGTATCTAAATTTGCCGGCTGATCTAAATTTTTAATGCAATGATTCAATACCGTCGTAACAGGATCCTGCGTGCAAACCCGTCCATCCGAAGCCTGGTAGCGGAAACGATCTTACATCCTGCTGATTTTATCGCACCTCTTTTTATTGAAGATGGTAAGGATATTAAAAACGAGATCACTTCGATGCCCGGGTATTATCGTTATAGTATCGATCTGGCTGTAAAAGAAGTAAAGGAATTATACAATATCGGCATTCGTTCAGTCCTAATTTTTGTCAAATGCAGGGATGAGGATAAAGACAATACGGGACGCGAAGCCTGGAATCCCGAAGGCCTTATGCAACGTAGTAT
>JAEZRB010000031.1 GCA_023412975.1 Bacteroidota bacterium
CCTTAAAAAATGAAAAAATTAATTTACCCCGTACTTAGCCTGGCATTTTTACTCGGCAGCTTCGTCGCGGGCGCACAGGATGAGAAAAGTAAAGAAAGAAAAAGATTCGAATTTGTAAAGGAGAAAAATATTTCCAAGACTTATCCTGCTTCTGGTAACCAGCTTGCCATTGAAAACAGTTTTGGAAATGTAAAAGTGATCCCCTGGGATAAAAACGAGATAAAAGTTGATATCCATATTGAAGCCAGCGCCAACCAGCAGGACATGGCACAGAATATCTTTGATGCTATCAGCGTTAACGACCGCCAACAGGGTAACAAGGTGGAATTTGAAACCAAAATTGATAACAAAAAAGGGAAGACAGATAATTGTAAAAACTGCAAATCGACAATGAGCATTGATTACGAGGTGAGACTCCCTGTATCGGTTGCGCTTGAGATCGAGAACAGTTTTGGTAATACTATTTTGCCCGATTACACCGGCGCCGTATCTCTCACCAGTAAGTTCGGCGATCTTACAACCGGTAACCTGGCGAATGTAAAAAAGATGGGCGTAGAATTTGGTAGCGCAAAAGTAAAAAGCGTTTCGAACCTCGATGCCAGCTTTAAATTTTCAAAGATTGATATTGACAACCTCGCAGGAAAGAACAAAATAAGCCTTGAATTTTGCGATGCCACCAGCATAAATCTCGGCAGCCAGCTTAGTTCACTTTCTTTAAATGAATCCTACAGTTCTGTTAATATCAAACCGGGTAGTCTTTCAGCCAGCTATAAAGTAGCAACTAGTTTCGGGAATTTCGTGGACCGCACTTCAACCGGTGTAAAACGTACGGATACTCCTGATAAATATGGACCCGATTCGGACAGGACCTTTGAAGGAGGCTCCGGCGCGGCTAAGATTGAAATTAAGTCAAGTTTCGGGAATATTATCCTGGGGGAACCCACAGCTGATGACCTGAAGAGCAGGAAAGAAAAAAGTAAGAATAAGCACAAATCAAAAGCTGCCGTACATATCTAACGCTTGACAAAAAACAGCTTCGGATCGGTTACTAGTTGTTCACGCTGGAACTGTAAAATCCAAGGTCAGATAAAATATCAGCGGGTGCTGTGTAGTTGAAAAGGCTGTTTTTAATGATGTTTTCCAGTTCGTCGCGACTCATGCAAAATGCCGCGTTGATCAAAGAGAGTTTGTAAGAATTGATTTTTAGAAAAGCCAGCTGCGCGGTTTGGGTAATATGCTCATCAATAAAATGAAACTCCTCGGCAATATGAGCCTGGTCGTTAGGGTAAAGGTTGTCCATACTACGGATATTGGTTTTACAAATATTGGATAGCAACTCTAACGACCAATCATTTTCAAAAATTGTGTCCGGGCGATTGAGTTAATACTAGCATTAAATGTCAACCCGGCAGTAATTGTATTGAGATTCAAAGAATAGTATAAAACCCGCCTAATATAATCGAGTAGTTTACACATTCATGTCAATAGGGTTTTCACGAGCGGTTTGCGGAATACATCGATTGATTATTTCGCTATATTTAGGCATGTTGAATACGAAAAAACTCCCGCTGCTTTTATTGCTTGTCTCCATATCTCTGATCAAAACATCATTTTCCCAGAGTGTTTTGGATAGCCTGGTACCAACACGAGGCCTCGCTATTGCCGCACCGCCGGCTTATTATGTCGATTCCTTCACCCATTTTATTGAAAAAGAACTTGCACCACGTCATATCAATACGTTGATCCTTCGTGTTGATTACAACTACCAGTATGTATCACATCCTGAACTGCGCGATAGTTCCGCGTTATCAAAAGAACAGGTAAAGAAAATAGTATCGGTTTGTAAAAAGAATAGTATCCGGATCATTCCACAGATCAATTTACTGGGGCATCAATCCTGGCATACCCGTACACTTAACCTGTTGCGGGTTTATCCTGAGTTTGACGAAAATCCTGAAGTGAAGATGCCCGAGACTTATAAATGGCCTAATGCCGACAGCTTATATTGTAAAAGTTATTGCCCGCTCCATCCCGGAGTGCACAAAGTAGTATTTGCGCTTGTAGATGAAATCGTGGATGCATTTGAAGCCGACGCTTTTCATGCAGGTATGGATGAAGTATTTTATATCGGCAATCCCAAATGTCCCCGCTGCGGTGGAAAGGATAAAGCCGCATTGTTTGCCGGCGAAGTAACAAAGATCCGGGATCACCTGGCAAAATCCGGCAAGGAGCTTTGGATCTGGGGCGACCGCCTGATCGATGGTCACACCACCGGGATCGGTATGTGGGAAGGAAGTTATAACAATACCCATCCGGCAGTTGACATGATACCCAAAGATGTGGTGATCTGCGATTGGCACTATGAGCGAGCAGATAAAACTGCGGTATATTTTGCCATGAAAGGTTTCAGGGTAGCGACCTGCCCCTGGAGAAATCCTATACTGGCACTGACCCAGCTACAGGATATGGTCGGCTTCAGAAATGCCGCTACCAAGCAAATGCGTCCCCGTTTCCTGGGAATGATTCAAACAGTCTGGTCAGGTGCGCCGATATTTATCCGTGATTTTTATGCTGACAGGAAAGATCAGCAGGGCGGCAATATGACAGCACATGAAACTTTCCGTCAACTGTTCGATAGCATGCAAAAGCTGCAATAGCCTCAAAAAAATTTACCATATAAAGTATTTTATATAAGAAAAAAATTATACTTTGCTTTTATTCTAAGAGGATAAGGATCCAACTCCACTTGAAAATCCCTCCAATTCCAGGTATAGATACTCGTGGCCGACGAAGGAAATTGTGATAATTCACACTTTAATTTTTAATAATACCATATGCTAACGTTGAACCGTCCTCAGCAGTCCCGTGGGCGTTATGTCAGCCCCCAGGGAAAAATCTCCGTCTTATTTACTGTCCTTTTTATGTGTGTGTCATTCGTCTCTTTGGCACAGCCAGTAAACATTGTGGTTGATCCGCAGTTTACCACACGTAATGTAGGACAGAGTTTTACCATTTCGGTAAATGTCGATTTCACGGGAACTACGGCGCCGCTTGGTATAGATGACGTGGAAATACACCTTGCGTTCGACAACACCAAATTGGAGGTGACTGCGATGAGCGAAGATCCGGTTGTGGCAGCATTCACTGCCAAGCCCATCCCGCTTGAAGGTTCGCCTTTCACTGCCACAAATGCGGCCGGGCAAATAGATTATCATGCGACTACCACAGGTGGTTTTCCCACAGATGATTTTACGGTTTTGTCAATCACGTTTACCGTTATCGCAGGGGAAGGTACAACCAGTCCACTCACCCTGAGAACGGATGCGGCACCAAACGAAACCCGGGCCGAGAGAAGCGGTGCTTCCATACTTGGGTCAGTTGTTAGCGGATCAGTTACAATAAACGACGCTGCCTGTACTACCCCGGAAGTAACGATCGGCCCATTGCCAGGGGCAGGTATATGTAATGCGCGGCCGTTTGACCTATCACTTACAGGTTCCACCGCCGGAACAGGACCTTTTGATATAACTGTAGCGGGACCCGATGGCTCCAATGTGTATACTGGTGTTAGTGTCGGTGATGTATTCGCCAGCTTTACTCCTGCTGATGAAAAGATCTGGCCTGCAGCACTCTTCCCTCTACCCAACCAGGCTCTCGATGCGCCTGTAACATTGGGTGTAAAATTCCAAAGCTCGGTATCAGGATTCGTAAAAGGTGTAAGATTCTTTACACCAACAGATGTATCGCTTGTACCGGGTGATTACACCGGTCAGTTGTATACATCAGGTGGAGTTTTATTGGCCAGTGGTACCTTCACCAGCGTGGCACCCGATACCTGGGCCGAATTGATTTTCGACCAACCAGTACTGATCAATGCCAATACAACTTATATTGCCTCTTATCATACCAAGTATAGTACTTACGTAAGTGAAGTAGGCGGGTTTGCGACTGCGGTAACGAATGGCTCCCTGACCGCTCTCGACGATGCAACGTCGGGTGGTAACGGGGTGTATGTTTACGGTACTGCCCCCGCATTTCCAAATAGTTCAGTCAACGCTACCAACTATTGGGTGGATGTAATCTTCTCTCCAAATGAGTATACATTTACTCTTACCAGTGTAACAGATGCTGACGGATGTTCTGATAATGGCACGATCCAAACCTTAACAGTTACTTCGATCGATTGTAGTGAGCTTCCTGTTAATATCGTAGTGCAACCCGCTGTAACAACCACGGCGGTGGGTCAGACATTTGTTGTGACCGTTGCTTCCGATCTCATAAGCACGGATCCACCACCAACTATCGATAATGTGGAAGTGCACCTGGCTTTTGACAATACAAAACTGCAGGTGGTTTCAATCGTTGAAGAAGCGACAGTGGCGGCCTTTGATACAAAACCGATACCACTGGAAGCAGCTCCGTATACCAATATCAACGCAACAGGGCAAATCGACTATGCTGCCACAACTACTACCGGTATACCGGCCGCTGATTTCAGTATACTGACCATCACTTTTGAGGTAATCGCTGGTGATGGAACAACGACGGATCTCGATTTCAGGCTTGATCAGTCTGCCAATGAAACCCGTATCGCTGGCGGAGGAGGTTCCGTATTGGCTGCGGCAATCGATGGAACTGTAACTATCAATGCGGCAGGCTGTATTCCACCATCCGTCACTTTGATCGCACCGGAAGGCTTGCTGACCTGCGATGGACAGAGTTTTGACCTGGTACTTTCAGCCACGCCTGCACCGGTGGGCACGGCACCATTCGACATTACTATATCAGGACCGGGTGGAACAGTAACTTACGATGATGTCCCGGTTGGCGGAATCATTACCAGCTATGCTCCACCAGTTGAAAACATCTGGCCCAGTAACCCTGTGCCCCTGCCCTCAACAGAAACGGACCAGGCTGTGACGCTGGGCGTGAAGTTTAGAAGTTCGGTTCCTGGATTTATAAGAGGTGTACGATTCTACAGCCCTGATGAAGTTTCAGCAGTGCCTGGTGCTTATACCGGTCAGCTTTGGTCAGAATCGGGCACGTTGCTCGCGAATGGAATATTTACCTCGGTTACAATAGGAGAATGGCAGGAGCTAACCTTTGATTCACCGGTACTGATCACTGCCAATACAACCTATATTGCTTCATACCACACTACTGAAGATAAATATGTAGCTACACTGGGAGGATTGGAAGATCCTGTAACAAATAATAGCTCGCTGACCGTGCCTGCAAGTGCAGATGCGGGTGGTAATGGGGTTTATGCCTATGGCCTTACCCCAATATTCCCCAACCTCTCAGTTGACGATAATTATTGGGTAGATGTAATGTTTACACCTAGTGAATATGATTTCAACCTGTTAAATGTTGTTGATGCAGATGGTTGTGCTAATGCCGGAACACTTCAAACGCTGAGCGTAATTTCAGCAGACTGCAATACATTGCCAGTCACCATGATCAACTTCTCAGCATCACCCAAAGATCAGTCCGTGCAACTGCAATGGTCTACCGCATATGAAAGCAACAACAAAGGGTTTGATGTAGAACGAAGCACTAATGGTAGCAACTGGACTGCAATTGGATTTGTAAATGGTGTAGGTAATAGTACAAGCACCTCACACTACAACTATCTTGATGCTCACCTGGCATCTGGCAGGTATTTTTACAGGTTAAAACAAATTGACCTCGATGGAAGGACAGAATATTCAACTGTTGTTTCAGCAGTCATCGGTGGAAGCAGTGGATTTGTTTTGGAACAAAACTATCCCAACCCATTCCATAATGAAACAACCATCCGGTTCTCCTTACCACAGCAGTCAAAAGTTAATCTTTCTGTTTTTGATGTCAACGGAAGACTCGTGAAGGTACTGGTCAACGAGTCCAGGGATGCAGGTACACACGCTGTGAGCCTGAATACAGGTGCATTAAGTACTGGCCTCTATTATTATAAATTACAGGCAGGTCAGTTCTCAGCTGTCAGGAAAATGACGATTCAATAATAAAGGAAATTATTAATTGAAATGCCCCGGAATCCCGGGGCATTTTTTTATTTAACACTCTGACTAATATACAATTATTAATATATATAAGGCAATTTGGATCCAGGTTGTCCACTTTTTAATCAGGTTTTTCCACTTTTTTTGAATTGTTTTTCTATCTTAGCCGTCCTGTCCACGTAATACCCCTTGAAACGACGTCTCCTGCACCTACCTAAATCTGGCAGGAATTTTCATCCAATCCAATGTATAAAGTACCATTGATGAAGCGCCCTGGTCTTGTCTTATTGCGTTGTGATATCAGGCAATAAACAAGCAGCGGCTATCTGATCTTCCCGCCCCTATATCCAACATTATTTTTTAATTGATCAATGACTTAGCATTCTAAGACAAGTATCTGTTATGAAAGTCAGCCGCTTCCCGGGGCAAATTGTTTTACCCCGCTTATGCTATTATCTATCCTGTTTAATATTTTTTGGGATCCTAATCTCTCCAGGATTAATATCAGCCCAGTCAGTACCACTTCAATTCAATCCCATCCCATATTCAGCGCCGGATATTGTATCGCCGGGCCGTGGTGCAGAACAATGGCAGAATGGTAGTGAAAGTGTGAACTACCCACATGCTGATACAAACCTCAGATCCCTTGATGTCTATTATAGGTTTCCCTGGACCCGCCTGGAGGGCTCTGAAGCCGGAGTTTACAATTGGGGATATTTTGATGACCTGGTCAAAAATGCGATCGACAAAGGCCAGAAACTTTCTTTTGGCATAATGCCGGTGTATGATGGCAACGGCACAGTAACTTATGATGGCGCTAAATCGGCCTATCCCCTATACCTGCATAGAGCCATGCAGGAAGGCGCGGATAATACCCGCGACTGCATTAGCAATGGGGTTTGGATACACAACTGGAATCATAGCTATTACCTTTCCTGGCTAAGGGCCCTGCATGTCGCACTGAACAGCCATATTTTAAGTACAAGCTATAAAGGTGTGTCTTTTAAAAACGCGATCTATTGTATCGATATCAGGGGATATGGCAATTATGGGGAATGGCATAGCGGCGGGATCGTTGAAAATCTTCAAAGATATCCGTCGGGCAGACGCGCTACCGTGGCCACTTTAAAAACGATCATCGATCATCACACGCAGGTATTTGCCGATTGGCCTCTATCGTTAATGGTAGCAGCTTTCGACGCAGAACAATACGACGTAATAATGAACCCCGCAGAACTCACCCATTATGCGCTTACCACCAGCAACGCCTGGGGACCGCTGGGTTGGCGACGCGACCAATGGGGTGCTACGGATCCTTATCTCGATAAGATTTTAAAGAATAATGAAAGACGCTTTAACAATAGTGTACCTTTTAAAGAACTCATCACTAAGCGTTATCTTACTTCACCTGTAACTGGTGAACCACCCAGCTATGTAAACTCTGGAGGGCCCTGTGACTATTGGGACCTGGAAAACCAATTGAGGGACTATGGCGCTACATCGCTGGGCAATGGTAACTGGGGTAAAAAGCTATCGCCCTGCGGCGAGGAAAATGCGCGGGCGGCTTTTAAAAGAGCAGGATACCGGATCATTCTTGAAGGTGGAAGCATTAGCAATAACATTACAGTAAGTAAACCATTTACCATCCGCCTGGCATGGAAAAATATTGGTATCGCCCCAACTTATGAAAACTGGGATGTATACTATGAACTGAAAAACAACAACAACATTGTGGTTTGGTCGGGTAAGTCATCTTTTAAGCCCAAACTTTTTGCACCAACGACAGAGCCAACGATCGCACTGGATGAATTCATTTTGCCATCTAGTGTCGGAATAGGTAAATACCGTTTGAATATCGTTATAAAAGATCCGACCGGTTATCGGGCACCTCTCCCACTGGCAATTTATGGAAGAAATAGTGACGGCAGCTATACCATTAAAGAAGATTTTGTTGTATCATCATCAACTTGTGTAATACCCACTGCATCAATCGGCAGTACAACAGCTTGCAATGGTGTGGTACTGAAATCCGCAAGTGGTGTTGGACCATACGATGTGGTGATCAACGGTACTACATATCGTGGAATCAACGTGGGACAAACTATTACGACCACAGCAGCAACAACTGAAAAAATCTGGTCACAGAATCCATCTGTTGTTAATCATATTGATGCACCTGTAGAACTTGGTTTGAGATTTAAAACGACCGTGGCTGGCAAGATCACGGGCATCCGTTTCTTCAGCTCGAATCAACCTACCGGTGTATATACCGGGCATTTATGGACTGGTTCCGGAACCCTGATTAGTAGTATTCAGTTTAACAATGTAACTCCATCAGGGTGGCAGGAAGCGCTGTTACCGGTACCGGTAGCGATCCATCCCGATTCGACTTATGTTGTTTCATATCATACATCTTCTGGGAACTACGCATCTACACGCTCTGATCTCTCCGGAGGCAAAAAAAATGGCCATATTGTAGTGGACGATGAAAGTATTGCAGGTGGAGAAGGTATCTACATGTATGGTGGTTCTGGCAGTTTTCCACAATACTCATACTATGCATCAAACTATTGGGTAGATATAATCTTTGCTCCTTCTGTACAGGAGTATAAGTTAACAGGAGTTACTGATGCCAGTGGTTGTAGTAATACAGGCATCAACCAGACGATCGTTGTAAACCTGGAGAATGCTTGTGATACCGTTCCAACACCAGGGCCCATTACTGAATTAACGGCACAGATTGGCCATACGCCAGCTTGTATTGGCGAACCGTTCAACATCGTTCTTAACTCTGCCAATGGCACAGGACCATATGAGATGACACTAAATGGTGTTACATATTCAAATATTTCGGTTGGGCAAACCATTACAACCGTCAGTCCGGGCAACCAGTCAGCGCAATCGGTTTGGCAGCAAAACCCGGTTGCCAGCCAGTATGTCGACGCCCCAGTTGAACTGGGCATGAAGTTCACAGCCACGATAGCAGGGTCTGTCAGCGGCATAAGGTTCTTCAGTCCAAATGATCCGGAAGGAATCTACACCGGGCATCTCTGGACATCCACAGGCGAATTGTTAGCAAGCGTAGTATTTAACGCGGTAACAGGAAACAGCTGGCAGGTTGCATATTTCAATACACCCGTGAAGATCCATCCTGGCAACACTTATATCGCTTCGTACCATACATCATCGGGAGAATATGTTTCAACATCCGAAGGATTGAGAAATGGCGCTGGTAACGGGACCATAATCGTACACAGCGATGGTATTTATAGGTATGGGCCTTCAGGAAGTTTCCCGGTTTATACATACAACTCTTCCAACTACTGGGCAGATATTGTGTTTGTACCCGAATCCAATGTGCAACATAGTTTTGAGCTGACGAGCATAACCGATAGCAAGGGATTAAATAAAACCGGCTCATTGCAAACACTTACGATTATTGCTTCTGACAATTGTGGTAAGACACCGGCTGAAGACGCTGAGCCGGAAGTTATTTTGGGTTATTCAACTGATTGCTCTACCAACAGCATATCACTGGTGCTTGAATCGGCCAATGGAGTGGCACCCTACGACCTGGTGAGCAATGGCGTGATGTACCAGACTGTGTTGCCGGGCCAGGGCATTACCAGGGTGACAGCATCCTCCAAATCATT
>JAEZRB010000057.1 GCA_023412975.1 Bacteroidota bacterium
GCGCTATAGCCTGGAAATAATCTTCCCTGGATTCCCCGAGTTCATTTATAATTTGAGAAAGTTCCATACATCATTCTTTTTCCGTGTCGGGCCGCAATTTTTTAACCAAAAAATACAGGATAACAAAAAACGCCAGTACACCCAGTCCTATCAGGGCTGCGTAATTATTATTGCGATAGTCGAGCGCAATGCTTATCGCCACAAATAAATACGCGATAATAAATATGATTGGCAACAAAGGATATAGCTTCATACTGAAAATACCTGTATCATTTAAGTAAGAAGTTCTCTTGCGAATGATAAAAATGCTACCCGCTGACAATGCCATGCCAAAACAATCGAGGAAGATCGTAAAGCTTAATATCTTATCAAACTCCTGCGCCCAAAAGACGATCAACGCACCAGCGCCTGCAAACAAGGTCAGGGCCAGTGTTAGCGCTTCCCTGCTGTTTCGTTTGGTAAAGCTTTGCGGCAGAATTTTGTCCTGGCTCATAGCATACATGACCCTGGGATTACTTAGCAGTACGGCATTGATATAAGCCAGCACGCCTAAGAAAATGAATACCGAAACAATCTTTTCCGCCTGCGCACCAAAAACTTTTGCTGCCATGATCGCCGCGATATTTTCACTTGTTTTTAGTTCCTCGAAACCGATCACTTTCACATAAGCGAGATTAATGAGCATGTACAGGGAAATGATGACGAAGATGCCTATGAAGATACCACGCGGAATATTTTTGTTGGGCTTGTCTATTTCTTCACCAAAGTTGATGGTCTGCTGGTATCCGCCATATGAGAAACTAACGGCAATCAACCCGATGCCAAAAGCTTTGATATATTCCCGCAAAGCCGGTTCCATATCGCTACCAATCAATGGCGAAACCGCTGCGGTTTCATTGACCGCGAAAAACAGGGGAGCAATCAACAGTAGCATCATCCCGATCTTGATCGCCATAAGCACGGTTTGTGCACGCGCACTCATTCTTAATCCCAATAAATTGACCGTGTAAAAAATGGCGATGGCTACCAGGGCAATGACGATCTGTACGGTTTTAATATAAGCAGCGTTGGCTTCCACCTGCATGTAGGCTGCATCTTTAGAAAGCGGGAACAAAACGCTTGAAATATACTCACTGCCCACCAATGCCACAGCAGCCATCGAGGCCGCGTTTGAGACGAGGATGATACAATTGATCGCAAAGGCAATAGATGGGTGGTAGGCGTAGGCAAACACTTTATAGTAACCACCTGTGACCGGTAATCTCGAACCAATTTCAGCGTAAGTTAAGGCGCCGCATAAGGCAACGATGCCGCCGGCGATCCAGCACAGATAAAATATAAAAGGAGTTGGTGTGGCGGCGGCTACATTCACAGGGGTTCGGAATATGCCCATCCCGATCACAAAACTGATCACAATCATCGTGAGATCGAGGAGGCCCAGCTTGTTTTTTGTCATGGGTTGAAGATAGAAAAAAGCTGCGAGCTGTAATCCTTTAGCGATGACCCGCAGGCCTAAATTTAATCGGGCAAATTAAAACAACTTATCCTGATTTATTTTTGGTTTGTTCCTACATTTGCCACCGGTTTGGTTCCCGGGTTAAATGCCGGGATGAAAAGGGAAACCGGTGTAAATCCGGTGCTATCCCCGTAGCTGTAAGAAGCCTCCTGAAAAAGGAGATCAGACAGGTTGAAGAATCGCCACTATTCGCTTTGCGTTTGGGAAGGTTTCAGCCATCGCTTCAAGCCAGAAGACCTGCCAGGCTGTTAACATCATCATTCAATGCTTTCGGGTGAAAGGCGGGAATGTATTAGCGTTAGCTTTTATATTTCTATCTTATTTAATTTCCGGAAGCAGTCACGCAAAAACTTTTTATTATGAGAAAGTTGTTTTTTGTTGTGGCTGCGATCAACATCGTCAGTCACCTGCAGGCGCAGGAAGATACCCTGGCCAAATCCCTGGATGAAGTCGTCGTTACAGCAACCCGTTTTCCAAAAAAGATCAGCGAAACCGGCAAGGTCATTTCGGTGATCAGCAAAAAAGACCTGGAACGCGTAGGGGGAAAAGACCTGTCACAGATCCTCAATGAACAGGCGGGCCTGGTCGTCAATGGCGCCAACAGCAATCCGGGCAAGGACAAAAGTGTTTTCTTACGCGGCACCAGGACTTCCTACACTGTTGTACTCATCAATGGTGTACCCATAAGTGACCCCACAGGTATCGGTGGCGCTTTTGACCTGCGCATGCTGCCGGTAGAACAGGTAGAGAGAATTGAAATTTTAAAAGGAGCGCAAAGCACACTTTATGGATCCGATGCAATTGCGGGAGTGATCAATATCATTACCAAAAAAGGCGAAGGCAAACCTGCCAATATTTATGGAGGATTATCGCTGGGCAACTACCAGACCTTCAAAGTAAATGCCGGCCTTAGCGGTGCCATGGAAGGATCCTCATATAATATTACGTTCGCTCATCAAAATACCAACGGAGTACCAGAAGCAAAGGATACGACAGGGTCAAATCAGTTTTCAAAAAATGGATTGATCAGCAACGCGGTGAGCATGGACTTTGATGGGAAGATCTCAACCGGCCTGCATATAAAACCATTTTTCCGGTATAATTATTTTTCGGGCACTTATTCCGAAGGAGCATTTTCACCGGCACAACATCGCTTTCGTTCCAGCCTGCTCAGTGGGGGAAGCCAGGCGCAATACAGCTTTGCGCAGGGATCGGTCACCGGGATATATTCTTATGATGAAGTGGCCCGGACCTATATCAGTAATTACGGCACCTCGGTTTATGATGGTAGCAAAAAAACGGCTGAGGTTTTTGGACAATATAATTTTGGAAAACATATCCAGGGCCTGGCCGGGTTTCGCCATGACCGGTTCATGATGAAAAACCCCTCTCCTGCTGTCGCCGATACCATTACCAGTATCCACAGTCCCTATGCTTTATTGTTCCTGAAAGATCTGAAGGGCTTTAACCTGGAACTTGGAGTTCGCTATAATGATCATTCACAATACGGAGATAATTTCACATATTCTATCAATCCATCCTGGCTTGTCAATGAGAACCTGAAGGTCTTTGCAAACTTTGGTACGGCGTTTAAAGCCCCGGCTATCTCTGAATTGTTTGGTCAATACGGAGCCAACCTGAACCTGAAGCCTGAAAAATCAAACACCTTTGAAGCAGGCATACAGGGTTCGGCATTCAAAAATATGTTTGAACTAAGAGCGGTTTACTTTAAGAGAAAGATCAAAGATGTTATCACGTACGACGCCAGCTTTACCTATACCAACTACGATCGCCAGGATGATCATGGGTTTGAACTGGAGCCAACCATCCGTATAAATGATGATATCACGATCAGGTTATTTTACGCATTTGTTGACGGCGAAGTGACAACCAAACTCAATGGGAAAGACACCAGCTATTTCAACCTGGTTCGGAGACCCAAACATCGTATCGGAGCAAACATCGGTTACCAGCTGAATTCAAACCTTTTTGTCAGCACAAACCTCGGTTATGCGGGGAAACGGGATGACCTGTTCTTCAATCCCGTTACATTCAACAATGATGCGGTCACGCTGGATAGCTATACACTCTGGGACGCTTATGCTGAATATTCATTGATAAAAAAGAAGCTAAAACTATTCGCGCAGGTAAATAATATCCTCGACACCGATTATTATGAAGTATATGGCTTTACCACCCTGGGTTGCAATTTTACGGCGGGGGTTAGGATTAAGTTGTGAGTCGTGAGACGTGAGTCGTGAGACGTGAGTGGGGAGTCGATGATTGGCTTAAGGGATGGTAATTGGTTAGCTAAAGGTATTGGGGGTTTGAATAAAATATGCAAATACTTCCCGTCTTCTTTTCTTCCCGGCCATACACATCAAGCCTATATTACTTCCCGCCTTCCCTTCTTCCCGGCAACCAGCACATCCCCTACCTTTACTTTAAAATCATCCTCATGAAGTTTGACTTCAGCGATTTATTCACCGTAACGTTTACGCTTTTCGCGGTAATTGATATTATCGGGTCGGTACCGGTATTGATCTCCCTTAAGCAAAAGGCAGGCGGCATCAATGAATTTCGTGCGACCGTCATTTCTGGCGGGCTGATGATCGTATTTCTTTTTATAGGGGAAGCATTTCTCAACCTGCTGGGACTTGATGCGCGGTCGTTTGCCGTAGGCGGATCTATCGTGATATTTATTATCGGATTAGAGATGGTGCTGGGTCATGAGTTTTTCAAGAGCGAAAAAGATTTCAAGGCGGCAACGGTGGTGCCCATCGCTTTTCCACTGATCGCCGGGTCTGGCACGCTTACTACGATCATGTCGCTAAAAGCCAATTATACTGAAACCGCGATCCTGCTTGGAATATTGGCCAACCTGGTCATAGTCTATATTGTTTTAAAATCGTTGGACCTGATCGCCCGCCTGCTGGGGCCGGCGGGTTTGATCGCCGTAAGAAAATTTTTTGGCGTAATATTGCTCGCCATTGCGGTAAAGATATTCGCCTCCAATGCGCGGGGACTGATTTGAAACAGGTGATTTACAGCTCTTTGCGCAAGCGTTTTTCCGGCCTCGTAGTACAATGGATAGTATAAGAGTTTCCGAAGCTCCAGATACAGGTTCGATTCCTGTCGAGGCTACATAAATTTCAGCTTATGTCAATAGATCCTATCTCCTCGTAGTACAATGCCCGCCCGGCTGACGCCAGTCGGACGGGGATAGTTTAAGAGTTTCCGAAGCTCCAGATACAGGTTCGATTCCCGTCGAGGCTACTTAAATTTCACCTTATGTCAATAGATCCTATCTCCTCGTAGTACAATGCCCGCCCGGCTGACGCCAGTCGGACGGGGATAGTATAAGAGTTTCCGAAGCTCCAGATACAGGTTCGATTCCTGTCGAGGCTACCAGATAATCTCCAAACTTTGTATAAACTCGTTTTTTGACCCCTCAATGAAGGGGTTTATTAATTAAATATGAACGGAGAATATCCCAGATGTTAGAACATTATTAGAAATGGTTTTAACACTGTCCCCGGGAATATATATCGTAAATTTGCATTACGTATGACGATTAATAACAATGCCTCACTTGTGTTGGCAACGGATTTAGACGGTACATTTTTAGGAGGCACCAGTTCCAGTAAAGAGCAACTGTATTCACTTCTCCGAAATAACAGCAATATCTGCCTGATCTTCGTAACAGGAAGAGGCAGGGAGTCTGTGCAGGAATTGTTCACCGATCCACATTTACCCCGGCCCGATTTCATTATCGGGGATGTGGGCGCCAGCATATTTGAAGGTGATGGTACACAACCTGTAGAACCCCTGCAATCAAAAATAGATGCACTTTGGCCAGGTGATGAAGAAATCCAAAAACGGGTCGGTCATTTGCCTGGATTGACACTGCAGGAAGTTCCACTCAATAACCGGCTCTCTTATTTTGTAGAAGATGTCAATATTGTGGAAGAAGTAAGAAACCAGCTTCAGGATTTGCGATGCGAGGTGATCTATTCTGCCAATAGGTTCCTGGATATTCTCCCCCGTGGTGTAAATAAAGGTAGCACACTAACACTACTGGTCAACCACCTCGGGCAGGACCGGTCTGATGTACTGGTTGCCGGGGATACCCTGAATGATCTTTCGCTTTTTCAAACTGAGTTCAAAGGCGTAGCGGTCGGGAATTCCGAGCCTGAACTGCTGGAAGCCGTGGCAGGCTTCTCTTCTACTTATATCGCATCTGATACCGGCGCCGGCGGAATACTAGAAGCGCTCAGTCATTTTGGTACGGTAAGCAGGAATTAATTCGGAATACGAAACTTACCTCTATATATAACCCTTTCTGAAATAAGTCTGAACATTATCGCAAGGCGGTATTAATGCCAGGCACGAAGAACGATCGCCCTCGTCAGCCAGATAGCTATATCAACTAATCAAAATCGTGGCAATACACTGTTGGTGATGGTAGATAATTTGGAAATGCCAGGGGCAATATTTTCCCCCCGTAAACCACGCACTGACTATATATTTTCACATACACCTCACCTGGAGCAGGAAACTAAACGGGTAAAAACATAGCATATTTATTGTCCTCCATTCACTACCGAAGTTCCCCAAGCCATATTCTAATTAATTTTCTAACTCGAAAAAACCTTCTGTATGTTTTACCATGTGAAAGAACTCCAGTTCAAGGCCAGGGTGCAAAGCCCCGATCCTGCCTTCGCGACATTGTTACTGGAACAATTTGGCGGCGCCAACGGAGAGTTAGCAGCTGCACTCCGCTATTTCGGACAGGCCTTCGGAGCCAAACAACCCTTCCCGGACAAATATGATTTGCTGATGGATATTGCAACCGAAGAGTTTAGTCACCTCGAGATTGTGGGCGCCACCATCCAGATGTTGCTGACCGGCATTAATGGTGATTTGAAAGACGCGGCGGAAAAATCTGAGATCATGCAACTACTGAATGGAAAAGAAGCAAAAGAAACGATGATCCATGAAGCCATGACTGCACCCCAGTTCCTGGTGGGTAGCGGTGGCGGACCGGCTTATACCAATAGCCAGGGTGTGCCCTGGACAGCAGCTTATATCAATGGCGATGTACAGGGTGACCTTAGCTCGGACCTGCGTTCGGACATGGGCGCTGAAACAAGGGCAAAAATGGTGTACGAATACCTGCTCCAGTTTACTGATGATCCCTATGTAAAGGACACGCTGAATTTCCTGATGACCCGGGAAGTGGCGCACTTCCAAATGTTTGAGGCGGCATTAAGTACTATTCAGCCCAATTTCCCACCGGGAACACTTCAGGCTGACCCAAGATATAGCAATACCTATTTCAATCTATCAACCGGAAATGACTTCAGAGGTCCTTGGAATGAGGGTCCAACAACGCAATTGAATGAAACCTATCGTTATGTGGAAGATCCCATCCAGCACGTGATGGACACTAATAGTTTGCTCGACGAAAAACCTGAGGGAACAGACCGGGATCTGGGCATGACAGAAAAATTAAATCTTTCACTGGGTAAGGAACGTAGCAAACAGGTGAGACAGGCGGCCATGAAAGGCACGCAGGTATGGAATGACCCAAAAAATGATGAAAGAACCGCGGAACTGGTGTTGCAAAACAATGCTGTCCCGCAAGAAAAAGATGCAAATGTGACCGCCCGTGAAGCAGGTGACAAACAAAAATCAAAAAATAAACGCTGATCAAACACAAACCAATAGTGGATCCAATTGAGATTACTTACTACACAGATCCGCTCTGTTGCTGGAGCTGGGGGATGGAACCTGCCGTCCTCCAACTCAGGCAGGAGTATGGGGAAAAAATTAGCTGGAGATTTTGTATGGGTGGACTGATCCCAAACTGGAACCGGTTTATCGATCCCTTAAATAATGTAAACCGTCCGATCCAGATGGGTCCTGTATGGATGCACGCGGCCAGTATCACCGGTATGAAAATCAAACATACAATCTGGTTTAGTGATCCCCCCTCTTCATCATATCCATCCTGTATCGCTTTCAAATCGGTTCAGCTGCAATCGCCGGATCTTGCCATTCGATATCTCCAACTCTTGCGATCCGCCTGTATGCTGGACGGAATAAATATTTCCAAATCAAACGAACTCTTCAGATTGGCGAAGATGTTGAAACAGAAAAATCCTGCATTTGATCTGGCGCTTTTTAAAAAGCAATTTAAGGACGGATCCGGCACTTCAGCATTCCGTGCCGACCTGGATGAAATCCGATTGAAAAACATCAGCAGGTTTCCAACGCTTTTGTTTCGAAAAAAGAATTCACATTCTCTTATCGCCACCGGTTATCGACCTTACGAAGCGTTATTGGAGATAGTGAACGAACTTTTGCCTGAAAATTCTAAAATACTAAAACCCGAAAATCAGACTCCTGTTACTTAGTATGCCGCTTGGCACAATTGCCGCGCTTTGAAATCCATCTTCACCACACCTGATCCAAAAGAGTCAGTACCCAGCAGGTCCATGGGAATCACTTTATTTAATTCTTTATACATCGGTTTCCCATTTCCCAGAAAAACAGGATGCATCCAGAGCGAATATTCATCAACCAGGTTGGAGCGCATCAGCGAAGACACCAGGCTGCCACTGCCGTAAATAATGATATTTGTTCCCGCCATTTCTTTTAGCTTTCTCACTTCGCCAGGAATATCACCCCGGACAATGATCGTATTGTTCCAAAGCGGTTTATCCAGTGTATTTGAAAACACGACCTTCCGGCGACTGTTCATCATCCCGGCAAAAGCAATGTCTTCTCTTGAAAGCGAGAGGTTGCGAAGCTGTGCCGGCCAGAACCCGGCCATGGCAGTGTAGGTGATACGGCCCAGCAGAATGGTATCCGCTTGGCTTAGTTGCTCGCCCAGCACCCGGCCCATACGGGATGACCAGCTTTGAAAATGCCAGTCGAGTTCTCTATCCGTACCTGCCATAAAACCGTCAAGAGTTAAATTCATGGATACAATCAACTTCCGCATGCTACTAAATTTGCATTGGTTATAAGCTCAATATGAATCTGCATCGTGGGTCCAACGCAACAACAAAAATATCAGTCCCCTAAGAGTTAAGCACTGTATACCTGAGACTTAGTAAGGGGTCAGTTGCGACATGTACGTTGAAAACAGCCTTCTGTCGGTCAATACTTGTATTTGACCGTCCGTACCTTAAACGGCCGGGTGCAACCCCTCAAATTTTGTAATTTCATAGGCCTTATTCACGAGTTCACAATAGAAAACCATGAAACATATTTCGATTCTTGTCCCCGAAGGCGCTGTGCCTGCCGCAATCGTTGACCCGAGATATATCTTTTCCGCAGTCAATATGTTTCTCGCCGAAAAAGGTGAGGAGCCTGCTTTTGACGTTCGACTGGTCGGGCTTTCGAAAAACGTGACATTAAATGATGGCGTTTTCGCCGTGCATCCCGATCACCTGCTGGGAGAAGTTACCAGGACCGACCTGGTGATCATTCCGGCCTTGTCGGGGGATATGAAAGCAGCGATTGAACTGAACAAGGCTTTTATCCCGTGGATAAAGGATCAATATGCAGGCGGCGCGGAAGTGGCATCACTTTGCCTGGGGGCATTTTTACTGGGCGCATCTGGATTGCTGGCTGGTAAAAAGTGTTCTACACACTGGTTATTTGCCAGCGAGTTCAGGGATATGTTCCCCGACATCACCTTGTCCGACGGAAGTATCATCACCGAAGAGCAGGGTATATATTCGAGCGGGGGTGCCAGTTCCTACTGGAATCTTTTATTGCACCTGGTTGAAAAATATACCGGTCGCGAAATGGCCATACGCGCCTCGAAATTTTTCGCGATCGAGATCGATCGCAAGTCCCAGTCTCCCTTTATCATGTTTAATGGCCAGAAAAAACACGAAGACGAGCCGATCATCCAGGCCCAGGAGTTCATAGAAAAAAATATTACAGAAAAAATTACTATTGAAGAGCTGGCAACCAGGTTTACCATCGGCCGGCGTCACTTTGAAAGAAGATTTAAAAAAGCTACTAACAACTCACCTGCAGAATATATCCAGCGTGTCAAGATCGAAGCGGCCAAGAAAAAATTTGAAACCACACGCATGAATGTAAGCGAAGTGATGTATGAAGTAGGCTATTCAGATATCAAAGCGTTTAGGACTGTATTCAAAAAGATTGTTGGCCTTTCACCTATCGAATACAGGAATAAATACAATAAACACGCGATGGCCTGATGGAAAACTATGTCTCCTATGTGTTTCAAAAATTTCTGAAGTGCTGGCTTTTTTTTAAAACATGGGGACATAGGTACAGAGGGAACATAGATCAGTCGGGAAGCAAAGAAAAATATCTATTGACCAGTGTTTTCTGTCCGCTCTTAAATAAACTTCTCCTTATGTTTCCTATGTCCTATTTAACTCCTATGTGTTAATAAAACCCGAGATGTAGGGCAGCTGGGAAAAAGAAAGTGACTAATGCATAAAGAAAAGATAATTAGCTCACCGGAGTGGCACCGCCGGGTAATGTGATATTATTGGCCTCCTCAAGGATTAGTTTTAAACTTTCCCGTGAGTTATTGTCTGGATTCACCAGGTCCTGTAGTGTAACTCTATCTAATAATTGATCAACGCTGAACTGGATCATCTGCCAGAGTGAGCGTGCGGAACATTCAACCGAGTTTGTACAGAGTTTTAGATTTCCCGCGTGCATTCCACAAAATTCATTGTGGAACAATGGTCCGCCGAGCGCTTTCAACACTTTATTTATATTGATTTTATTGGCAGACATAGCCAGCACATATCCACCTTTATATCCCGGCGTGCTATTCACAAATCCGGCCAGGCGCAGCACACGGGTAAGCTTAGCCACATAATGCTCGCTCAGTCCTTCCGATTCGCTAAGCTGGGGTATACTCATACCCTGGTCATTCCTGGCGATGCGAATCAGTATACGCAATCCATATTCTTCCTGTGCGGTAATTTTCATACTGTTCAATCGTTTTATAACATTCCCAATTCCAATTGGGCAGCTTCGGACATCATGCTTTTATTCCATGGCGGAGTCCAGGTTACGGCCACATGAACATCATTCACTCCTTCGATCTGCCTTACTTTCTGGTCTATTTCTACAGGTATGGATTGTGCGGCCGGGCAGGCAGGTGAGGTAAGTGTCATCACGATCTGCACATTGTTGAGCGGCAGCACATCTACCTCATATATCAAACCAAGCTCCCAGATATTCACCGGGATCTCAGGATCGTATATCGTTTGCAGGCACTCGATCACCTTCTGCTTCAATTCTGGGGTTTCCATCAGCTTAAATTTTTGCAGCGTTCTTTAATTTATATGCCAATGCGAAATTTTTCATTTGCTTTACCATCGCCAACAAACCGTTTGAGCGGGTTTGCGCCAGGTGTGTCGTCATGCCGATCTCACGGATAAAATCCAGCTTCGCGTTGATGATCTCATCCGGCGTATGCCCCGATAAAACCCTAATCAACATACTGATCAAACCCTTTACAAT
>JAEZRB010000078.1 GCA_023412975.1 Bacteroidota bacterium
GCATTGGTTTTTTCACCATACTGGGTATCCAGAAAGGAATTGCTTTTGATTTTTCCATAGGTCTGTGCATCGCCCTGGGTACTATCACTGCCTGTTTTGGCGGTATGATACGGGATATTGCGCTCAACCAGATCCCACATATTTTTCATAAAGAGATCTATGCCACCGCCTGTATCCTGGGTGGGATACTTTACTTTCTATTGCGAAAAACTTCGCTTGCCGATCCTGTGATCGACGGCATCTGCATTGCAGTGGTAGTACTCATTCGTTTGATCGCGGTGAGATATAATTTACGCCTGCCAGGAGTGTATCGCTCATAGCACTTCGCTATGGTTTTTCAATAATTAATATTATTATTGCCCGCATAATTTAATTTGTCCCGATATGAAAAATAGCTTACTGCTGGTTGCTGTTTTGATCAGTCTCTCCTGTATTGCACAAAAACCCCGCATCACCTGGGGCGATGAATTTAAACTCTACCGGGGAAGCACCGACCTGGAAGTCATCCATGCCGATAAGACTGGTGTTTATCTCCAGGAAGGACATCTTGCGCTCAAAAGTTATTTTGTGATAGGCGCCACTTTGAGGACTTCTGCAACTTTGATAAAGCTCGATAAGAACCTCGGCGAAATTTACCGCAATGATTTTAATAAAGAATTAAAAGGAAAAGAATTTGTACAGTTTTTCAATGTCCGGGAAAAGCTTTATGTGTTTGCATCCGACTATGCAAAAAGGGAAAAAACACTCAGCATTTATGGAGCCGAAATAAACAGGAGCTCCGGTCAACTTTCGGGTGACTGGACCTTTATCACGAGCTTTCAAAAGGATGAGAAAAAAGATGATATCAATTTCAGGTTCTCGCATAATGCCGACAGTACCAGGATGGTTGTTGTTAGCAGTATTGAGGGACGCGATAAAAACGAATATAAGATCCAGGAATTTGACCAGTCGCTCAAGGCAACGACCAAACCCGTGATCATCTCTAATGAATTTGACCCTAAGACATTTCAGCTTGAAGATGTGCTTTACACGGTCAACAAAAGAATCGTACTGGTGGGCAGGGTGTATGAATTCAGGGAAGGAAAGAAAAAGAAAGCCAAGTTCCTGGATTTTTCCAATTACAATATCAGGATGTATGATGAAAGAGGAAAAAAGGTAAACGAGGTCAATACCAACATCAATGGCCGATGGCTTGCCAGCACCAAACTCGTACAGGAGAAAAATAAGGATATTGTGCTGGCGGCATTTTATAATAATGAAAAAAGGGGTAAATCAATTGATGGTATGCTGGTTCAACGGCTCCACCCGGAGACGGGAGAAGTGATTAGTACTAGTGAGAAGCAAATTAACCACTCATTATTGTCGACACAAGCGGAACAAACAGATGATGAAGATAGCGGTGAGAGCAAGCAGGAGAGAAAGGAAAGAGAAAGACTGGATAAAATAAAAGATGAAGGTGAAGCATTTTCAAAATATATGCGTTTCCGGAATATATTTTATACTGCCGATAACGGCCTGGTGGTTCTTGCTGAAAAATACCATCACTATATCTATACCACAGAAAGCTATACAGGCGGGACAAATGGGAGAGCCGGCACCTGGACAACTACCTACTATTCAGTCTACGAATGTGGCGACCTGCTGATGTGTAAGATCAATGAAAGCGGTGATATCAGCTGGCTCCAGGTGCAGCCGAAGTTGCAGCGCGAGGTAATTAAGACGAGAACTAACAGGCATTTCGGTTTTTCCGGATATTTTGATGCGGGGAACCGCCCTTTTTACGCGGGGTTTGGAGCTTTGCAGACTGGTGACGCCATCCAGGTTCTTTTTAACGACAACCCTAAAAATGCGGTTGTAACCCAGCCTGGTCAGAAAGTAAAAGATACCCGCAGGTTTAACAAATCAGATTGTTTTATTTTAACTGTAAACCTGTCGACCGGGAAAACCGAGCGCAAAATGTTTTTTAGTAATTCGAGCACACCCACGGCTATGCCAAGACTCGGTTCGGTGATCGGTGACGGAATGTATATTGTTGGTAAAGAAGACCGCCTGCTTGGCCGGTCAAAAATAGCTGTCGCGAAGATCTCTATGAAGTGATCCAGGGCGGCTCAGTTAATTTCACCTCAATAAGTCAACACTATTTCCTGTACATCGCTGTGCTGAGATACAATCTACTCCTGCCGGCGATGTTCCCCACGAACTATGAGACACTAGGTATTTTCGGTTGTGATTTCAATATTAAGCGTGAACTTAGTACTTAATACTAATAAAAAATCATAAGTATGAAACAGGTATTGCTATTGGTTTCCCTGGTGGCTTGTGTTACGTTATCGTGTTCATCACAAAGCAAAACGGCTCCGGGGCATAACGACAGTACGGTAAAACAGGAAATAATCAGTCTCTCAAAAGCTAAATGGCAGTGGATGGCAGAGAAGAACGTCGATAAATTATCGGTACTTTTTCATGATAAGTCAAAGTTTGTTCACATGAGCGGAACCTGGAAAAAGGCTGAGGAGCTGGAGATCATCAAAGCTGGAACTATCTGGTATAAAAAAGCGGATGTCCACGATACCGCGGTAGAGATAGTTGGTGACAATGCTTTTGTCTGGAACCGCATTACACTAACGGCCGTGGTAGGCGGTAATGAAGTCGTGAACCAGTTCACAGTGACCGAGGTCTATAAAAAAGAAGCCAGCGACTGGAAGTTGCTGGTACTGACCTTTAGCAGTGTGCGGGATACGCACAAGATCGTACATTAATCACTCCTTATATTACAAAGCATTGGACTGATTTTCCGACTTGAAGGCAAAGGTGCGTCACCTCACAATAGGTTCGTAACTTTAATACGGGTGGTAGCATTAGCTTTTTAAATAATATATTTTAAGATGACACGTCAGGTTTCTTTCATTAACAGACGATCATTCCTTAAATCATCGGCGCTTGCCGGAGGTGGACTATTGATAAGTTTTGGCTGGTTGTCGGCATTTGAAGGTGCCGGAGAAACTGGTGCCGCCGTACAAGGATTGAAAAAGGCGCCTATGCCCCCACTTCGAAATAGCATTTGCTAGTAGTATTATTGATGTGACGGGAATATGCCGATTTTAAAGTTTAGGGAATGAGAAATTTACTTTACGTCATTTTATTTATCGTTACCATTTTTTTTATTTCCTGTTATGGTGAAGCTAGTTCTTCAGGCCCGAAAATGGTCAGGCTGGCGAGAATTGTGGTGGACTCTGCTCAACTAGAAAACTATAAGATACTTCTGAAAGAAGGAATCGAAGCATCCATTAAATCGGAACCTGGTGTGTTGACACTATATGCAGTTTTTGAGAAAGACAGACCAGCCCATGTTACGATCCTTGAAATATATGCTGACAGGACAGCGTACGAGTCGCATATAAAAACACCACATTTTCTCAAGTATAAGAATGAAACTCTTTCGATGGTGAAAGAACTTGAACTGATTGAATCTGACCCACTGATTCCAGGGTTAAAGATCAAATAGCTCCTAGCTGTAATTTTGATCACATTAATTGAAAATTATCATCATGGAAAACAGAGTCCTTGGATTACACCACATTACTGCGATCGCCAACAACGCCAAACGCAATTTTGAGTTTTATACAAAAGTGTTGGGCCTGAGAATGGTGAAGAAGACCGTAAACTTCGACGATCCGGGCACATACCATTTTTATTTTGGTGATGAGACGGGTACACCCGGAACCATACTCACTTTTTTCCCCTGGGAAGGAATAGGTAAGGGGAGTACCGGTTATGGCATGGCCACGGAGATCGGGTATTCCGTACCTGCCGGCAGTCTTGCTTACTGGTCCGACAGGTAAAAAAAGTATAATGTCAGCCACCAGGAAGTGAAGGAACAATTTGGTGAGCAATACCTTGCTTTTACGGATCCCGACGGGTTGAACCTGAGGATGATCGTTGCCGCCAGCGAAGACAATCGCAAACCCTGGGTGACCGATGAGATAAAGGCTGACACGGCATTACGTGGATTTCATAGTGTCACGCTTACCCTGAAGGAACGCGGCGCTACGGAAGAGATACTCACGGATGTGTTGGGTTATAAATTTGAAAAACAGGAGGGAAATTTATTCCGATACAAAACCGACGCGATCGACAATGCCGCTATTGTAGACATACTGGAAGACCCCGGTGCCCCACGTGGTCATAACGCAGCCGGTACCAATCACCATATCGCATTCCGGGTAAAAAATGATGATGTACTGATGGAATACCGGGAAAAGGTTTTAAGCAAAGGTTTAAACATCACGCCCAAGATCGACCGTGATTATTTCTTTTCGCTTTATTTCCGCGAACCGGGTGGTGTTTTATTTGAACTGGCTACCGATAACCCCGGGTTTACCAGGGATGAGCCACTTGATAAACTGGGCACGCAATTGAAATTACCGGCACGTTACGAACCTGCCCGTGCGCAGATTGAAAGATCCCTGCCTTCTTTGGACTAGTATTTAAGCTGCGAGCCGCGAGCCGTGAGCTGCGAGCCATGAGGCTCTAGGCCTCAAATTTCGTGTTCAACCGACCGATCTCGAAGCTCATCGCTCGAAGCTCGTAGCTCGTAGCTCGTAGAAATCTGCGGTTAATTTGTGATAGTATAGTATTTTTAAAAGAAATAGGCGGATAAACACATGATACAAAGATTGCTGCTCCCTGGATTTTTTCTTTTGATATTTATTGCTACGAATGCGCAGACTGGTGATGGATGGCAAAATCTATTTAATGGCAAAGACCTGCAGGGATGGAAACAACTGAATGGCCAGGCGAAATATGAAGTAAAGAATGGTGAGATAGTCGGAACGACTGTACCCAATGAACCAAATTCATTTCTTGCGACCGAACAGGAATATGGGAACTTTATTCTGGAACTGGAATTATTTGTCGATACCTCGCTCAATTCAGGCATACAGATCAGGAGCCTTAGCAAACCCGATTACCAGGATGGCCGGGTACATGGTTACCAGGTAGAGATCGATCCTTCGAAACGCGCCTGGAGCGGTGGCCTGTACGATGAAGCCCGGCGTGGCTGGCTTTATACGCTCGAACTGAACCCGGCTGCGAAAAAAGCGTTTAAGAATTTTCAATGGAATAAGTATCGCATTGAATGTATCGGTCATACCATACGCACCTGGGTGAATGGTGTGCCCGCCGCGCATGTACTCGATGCTGAAACAGCCAGTGGCTTTATCGCCCTCCAGGTGCACAGCGTAAACGAAAAAAGAAAGGAAGGTAAAAAAATAAGATGGCGTAATATCCGCATTCGCACCGAAAACCTCAATGCGACCCCCTACGATAATATTTTTGTGGTCAACCTGGTTCCCAACCTCCTTTCATCGCAGGAAGCAAAGAACGGGTATAGACTGCTTTGGGATGGCAAGACCACAAAGGGTTGGAGAGGTGCTTATAAGGAAAATTTTCCCGAAAAGGGCTGGAGCATGAGTAATGGTGTACTGACAGTTGAGAAAGCTGATGGAGGAGAATCTGTCAATGGCGGCGATATCGTTACAGAAAAAAAATACAGCGCTTTCGAATTGAAATTTGATTTCAAGCTCACCGAAGGCGCTAATAGCGGCATCAAGTATTTTATTACCGAATCGGAAAATAACCAGGGCTCGGCCATTGGCCTGGAATACCAGTTGCTCGATGACGAGAAACATCCTGACGCGAAGATGGGTATCAACGGCAACCGCACGCTTGCTTCCCTGTACGACCTGATAAGTTCAGATAAAAACCCGGCGGCCCGCAAAAAGATCGGTGATTGGAACCAGGGAATGATCCGCGTCTATCCCAATAATAAAGTGGAACATTGGCTGAATGGCTATAAAGTGGTGGAATATACCCGCGGCTCAAAGGAATATCACGCATTAGTGGCCATCAGCAAGTATAAGATCTGGGAAGGGTTTGGCATGGCCAAAGAAGGACGAATATTACTGCAGGATCACGGTGATAAAGTGATGTTCAGAAGCATTAAAATAAAAGAGCTGTAAAGTCAGTCAAGTTAATATTCGGGTTGCCTGGATCAGCCCGGACAATTTTCAATTAAAAAAGAACACAATGCCAGTTACTCGCAGAAAATTTATCGGGCAGTCGGCTAAAGCCTCTGCTGCCCTGTATGCGGCCATGGTCGGCATCAGCGCAAAAAGTTATGGAAACATCCTCGGTGCCAACGACCGTGTAAGGGTTGGCGCTGTTGGTTTCTCGGATCGCTTTCGCCATTCCCTGTTCCCATCATTCCTTGATCATTACAAGGAATTGAACTTTGACCTGGTAGCTGTAAGCGATCTCTGGAAACTACGCCGCGAGGAAGGCCAGGCTTTTTTGAAAGAGAAGTTGGGGCACGATGTACAGGCCTGTGTAAATAACGATGAATTGTATAAGATCAAAGACCTGGATGCCGTGATCATCAGCACCGCGGATTTTCAGCATGCTTTGCATACGATAGAAGCCGTGAAGAATAACAAGGATGTATATGTAGAGAAGCCTTTTGCGGAAACCATGGAAGACAATCGTGCTGCCCTGAAAGCTGTGAAAGCTACCGACCGTATTATCCAGGTGGGTTCGCAAAGAAGAAGCGGTGGGAATTACAAAGCCGCCGAAGAGTTTATTAAATCCGGCAAATTTGGAGATATCACGATGGTGGAACTAAGCTGGAATGTAAACCAACCCGGTCGCTGGAGAAGACCCGCACTGGTGGCGCAGTGTAGAAAAGAAGATACTGACTGGAAACGTTACCTGATGAACCGCCCATTTGAAGAATGGGATCCCAGGAAATACCTGGAGTATCGTTTGTTTTGGCCCTATTCTTCAGGTATGCCGGGTCAGTGGATGAGTCACCAGATCGATACCGTTCATTGGTTTACCGGGCTCCAGCACCCGCGCAGTGTAGTGGCCAACGGTGGCATTTATATGTGGAAAGATGGTCGCCGCAACTGGGATACCACTACGGCGGTATTTGACTATGGCCCGGAAAACGATCCTGCAAAAGGATTCCAGGTTGTATTTACCTCGCGTATGCACAATGGGGATGAACGGCCTGCGGAAATATATTATTCCAATGGTGGGGAACTGAATTTAAATACCAATATGATCTCCCCCACAGGTGGCCTGGAAGAAAATCATGCGAAAGCGATGAACATGAAGCCAAACCTATTGCCGAAAATGAAACTGACCGATAACACCGAAAAAGTCGTGGCATCAGCCAACACGGGCAGTGACCGTCTTACCAGTAGTCATATGCGGAATTTTATGGAATGCGTACGTAGCCGAAAGCAGACCAATGCGCCGGTAGAAGCGGGTTATACCCACTCGATCGCAACAATTATGACCAACGCGGCAGCTAGAACGGGCATGAAAGTAACATTTGACGAAGCAAAGCAGGAAGTGATGGCTGGTGGGAAACCTTTTAAATACTGATCCGGTTTATGATACGTCTCCTTGTCATATTCATATTTGTAGTGATCGCATCGAAAGGGTTTGCACAAGGATCAGGATTCAGCATTGTAGAAGATAAAGAGAAAAAGCAGGTAGACATTTTATACAATAACAAGTTGCTGACTGCATATTGTTATTACGATTCATCAAGGAAGCCGATACTATTTCCTGTCAATACCACAGACGGCGTCACCGTGACACGTGGATTTCCTTTTCAACTTGTTGCAGGGGAACGAACCGATCACCCGCATCATACCGGTATCTGGCTGAACTATGAATCGGTCAATGGCCTCGATTTCTGGAATAACTCTACTGCCATTGCACCTGAAAAGCGGGATCGTTATGGTACCATTGTTCATGAGAAGCTATTGGAAAAGTCAGCAACAGGCAACAAGGCCTTGCTCGTTACCAGTGCAAAATGGCTCAGGCCCGATGGGGTAGCGTTATTACAGGATGAAACTCATTATGATTTCCGGGTCTCCGGCAATACATTTATAATAGACAGGTCCACCAGGCTCACGGCACTGGATATACCAGTACTTTTTAAGGATGTAAAAGACGGGTTCTTTGCGATCCGTGTTGCCAGGGAACTCGAACAGGTTTCTAACGAACCTTCATCGTATGTGGATGATAAAGGTAATATCACACCGGTAGCAGCTTCCGGCAACGATGTTACCGGCTTGTATCATAGCAGCACAGGTTTGAAAGGCGATTCAGTGTGGGGCACCAAAGGAAAATGGGCCATGCTCAAAGGAAAGAAAAAGGGCAGAGAGATCGCTATCGGTATTATTGATCATCCTGCGAACCCCGGTTACCCGGCTTACTGGCATGCGAGAGGGTACGGGCTTTTTTCCATCAATCCCCTGGGCAGAAAAATATTTAGTAATGGCGCGGAAGAATTAAATCTCACTCTACAACCCGGGCAAACGGTTACATTTCGGTACCGGGTCATCATCCATTCGGGTACACTTACAGCAGGTGAGATGGAGAAGTTTAGTAAGGAGTTTGAGAGAATAAAATAGTTGTGGAGCATGTGTGACAGGTCCGTCATCCGTTCTTCTTAATCTTCCTTATCAAGTTTAAATCGGAAAATTTATCACATTCCAGCCAGAAAAGATCAGTCCAAAGCGATAACAAAATCACAAACCCTTTCTGGGTAAGGGTGTCAACCTGGAAAAGATCCTTGCTTAGGCAGGTTTTGACTAAAAAACCGATCCTGGTGATGACCTTTTGCCGGGCAGGACGATATAAGGCCAACACCAAACCATTCCACCATGCGGCTATTGACCTTATGTTGTGCCATTATGGCCTTTACACCCGTTTTTTTTAGTTGTAAAAAAGATATTGATAAAGAAATTCCACCTCCTGACCCGGGAGAGTTTATTATCGATACCCGTGAGGTACAGATAGTTTTGCCGTCAGGTTCGACCTTCGATCTTTCGGGCAGCAGGGTTGTGTCACCTGCTACGCTGAGCAAAGTAGACGCTTCGGGCAAGGCCAGGATCGCCGACCTGAAGGAAGATCATTACATCGCCTACCTGCTCGACAAAGACGATAAACTCGTAATGGCCAGCTTTATAACCGATACAAGTAATACAATTTCGGTAGCAGGGACGGCTAAGGTGCTGTTGTATTGGGGCTATGGGCTTACGTTTAAACCTGTTGAGGTGACGGAGTTGTATATCAACAACGCAGAGAAGTTAAAGAATGCCACACAATGGTTTGATGAGTTTGAAAAAATGTTTATCCAGGATCCGCTTGTACTGTCGACAGACAAGTTTGTAAAACCATTGAATGATTACGTGGCAGCCGTTACTAAAAACGAAGTGATCGATATTCATTCAAACAAAACAAGCGATCTGCTTATAGATGCAAATGATATACGCAGCGGGTTGCAGGTATCCGAGAGATCATTGTCGCAATTCATCGTCACCAATAATTTCCGCCGCCGGGCGCATGGATTTTTATACAAGATGAAAATATTAACGGAAGCGGGGGCGGAGCAGGTGATCAAAGACGATATTGGTATTGACACCAAGGCGGAGCATGACTTTTATGTCGAACCGGTAGCTGGAGTAACAAGTTTTGTAGGTGAATTGGGAAAGGTGATTGAAGGAGTTGCAATCGAATCCTTTGCCAAGCAATCCGCACCCTACAGTATCGACCTGGCCGAAAATGAAAATGAAGCCACTTATAAACTAAGGATAGTTGGCCCGGGTCAGCCATACACCAATAATACGAAAACAAAGGATGAAATTCTTCAATTGACACGTCTCGAACTGGAAACTTTTGCGCTTGATTTCCTGATGCCGCTGGTTGCAGACGGAGAGGGGGGCAAAAAGAAGCAGCATACATTTTCTGAAGGCACCAAAGTACAGGTGATCTCCGCTACGGAACAGTTCCTGAAAAGCTTTCCGGATATATATGATGCCGTGAAAACCGGCAACATCCGCGTCGGCGTGGAAAAAGCGCTCCAGAGCTTCGCCACCAGCGACGGTGTGGCTTACCTGAGAATATTGGCGGTAGCGGGCATTGGCATCGCCATACATGAAGACCTAAGTGAAAAGACGGAGCAAGCGCTTGAAGTGGTTTATAAAGCTACCGGAGCTATTACAAAGATCGTCGGCACCATTGACAAGATCATGAAAGGCTCAGATTTCATCAGGATGGCAGACCATATTATGTCATCACACCAGGTGGAGGAATGGTCAATAAAAGCACGTTCCAGCAAGGTGACCCTTTCTCCGTATGAATCAAGCGTGATCCCATTCAAGTACCAGGAGATTAAAGCTGAGATCAAGAATCTGACAGAGAACGCGGACGTTCATCCCTTTTTCGAATGGAGAACATCAGGGAAGTATGGAACTATTAGCGACACCAAAGGCCACCAGGGCACTTCTTTTGAATCGGCTGACCAGACGGTCAGATACTATAGCAAGGCTTCCCAGGCCAGTCTGAGCGATGGCGATAACCTGGAATACATTTATGTGAGGGCATTTCTCGGAAGTAAATTTATCGGTGCAGATACCGCTGTGATCAACGTAAAAAAACACAAGTATGTGATCAAGCCTGATGGTATCACCCTATCCGGAAAAGAAGGAGCTACTAACAGCGAAGTGCATCTTTACCTTGAACTTGCCGACGGCAGCAATGAAATAAAACCCAATGGTCATGTTGATTACAAGGTTATCTGGAGCACTGCCGGAGAACATGGTAAGCTTTACGGTAAGGGAATAGATGCAGTCAGAACATTAACCACTTATGACGACAATGAAGCCTGGTATGATTGTCTTGACAAGGACACTAAAGAAGGTACTGAAAAAATATACGCACGCATCTACAGCAGGCCAAAGAATACACCAGGCACAGATTTTACGCTGTTCGATCAAGTAGAAGCTACTATCAAAATAAATAATGATCCCAAAAAACGGATACTGCATAAACGCCTGACCTATGTTCATGGAGATACCTCTTATTCGGTTCGCAGCAACAACAAGGATTATACAAGTTATTTCTGCCATCGTTCGAAAGTAGTGACCTTTGAAGAAGACAAGGACGCCGTGTCCTATCACGTACGCTTTTACGAAGTTTCACCCAGAGTGATTGGCGCGCCAACCAGTCTTAGCTGGAAGGCAGGCGACCCTTCGCCTTCTGCTCCACCTCATTGGGCAAAACCCGGGTATGCCAATGGTCAATATACCGTGATATATTCCTGGGGTTCATCTAACGGTCCCAGGGATCCGCACGAGAATGGAGCCAACCCTTATCCAAATGGTACGCCGACTGATGGTACGGGCATGGCGGAGATTACCATTGTCCTGAAATAGCATAACCCTTCAGGAAGCTGTATTGGAACACCAAGGCACGGAGGCACAGAGAAAAATCTTTTTTAAGAAACTGTGACTTTGTCTCTTGGTTCAAAGCCCTGGCTAAAAAAATATACCGGGAAATCGTTTTCACGGTAGATTCTTTTTAACAGGATCCGCAAAATTTTTACAGGTCAGGCGCATTAAATGTATCACCCTGTCTCAAATCACCGGTCTGAAATCCTTTCTTAAACCAGTACATGCGTTGGGCCGAAGTACCATGTGTAAAAGCGTCGGGTACCACGAAGCCCTGTGATTGTTTTTGAAGCCGGTCATCGCCGATGGCATTCGCGGCGTTCAGCGCTTCTTCAACGTCGCCTGTTTCCAGCAGATTTTTTTTCTGGGTATGATGTGCCCACACACCTGCGAGGAAATCTGCCTGCAATTCCAGCATCACCGAATAGCGGTTATATTCTATCTCGCTTAGCTGCCGCCTCATCTGGTGTACTTTTCCCGCGGTGCCATTGAGGTTTTGAATGTGATGTCCAACCTCGTGCGCGACAACGTACGCCATGGCGAAGTCACCCGGTGCATTCAGCTTTCTTTGCAGGTCTTCGTAAAAAGAAAGATCGATATAAACGCGTTGGTCGTTCGGGCAATAAAACGGGCCCATGGCTGACTGCGCGCCGCCGCATCCCGATTGTGTACTTCCACGAAACAGCACCAGGGTGGGTTCGGGATAATCTGATCCCTGGTTGGCATATAATTTATTCCAGACGTCTTCTGTTTCCGCCAGCACTACTTTTACAAACTCGGCCCGCTCTTCATCCTGTGCCTTTTCCTCTGCCGACAGTTCGGTCACATTGTTTCCGGGCATTTGTGGCGGAGGTATACTGGATGAATCAACGCCCAGGAAAGTGTACAACAGGTAAATGATGACGCCAACGATGCCGCCACCGGCGGCGATACCACCACCGGAGATGCCTCTGCGGTCATCCACATTGGTGCTGCTTCTTCTGCCTTTCCAACGCATATGAATGGTTTTTGTTTAGTTTGGTTAAAGTGTATATTCTCCGTAGAAGTCAGGATGGGACTCTCTCCTAAAGTAAAATAAGTCTGGCTCTCCCGTTTCATTTTTTCTTCTCTTTTTCCAGGCCAGACAGGCAATTAATACAAGCCTTGTCCCCAACATGACGTATCCAATATTGTTGTTCTTCATGCAGATTGTTTATGTTGGAAATGCAATTGGTATGCCACTGTTGATTTTGCAGATCAATGAAAACTGCGACCGGCAGGAAAAACGGAAATAAGTTGTGACAAATCAGCAACCCATTCTATTTCGTGTGCAGTAAATACTTTTGTGTATTGACATGACCACATTAAAAGGAGATAAAATTATGCTGATCCCGGCCACACTGGATGATCGCCGGCGGATCTATGACTGGATGGCTCATTCTGATATAACCTCTCAAATGATGGGTCCGCCCAATTTTGAAGAGAACCCTATCCCGGATTGGGAGTTTTTTGTCAATGACTATAATCCCGGTTTTTTTAATGACGAAGACCCCGACCAGGGCCGCAGTTTTATTATCCAGGTGAATGGTGAAAGTGTGGGACATATCAACTACAACGAAATTGACCGTAGTACCAATACCGTAGAACTCGATATCTGGATGGCGGGCAGCCGGTATTGCAACAAGGGATATGGTTCCGATGCAATTGAAACACTGTGCCACTATCTTGTAACCCATCTTCATTGCACGCGATTTATCCTGGCACCTTCGGCGAGAAATAAAAATGCGATTCGCGCCTATGAAAAATGCGGTTTTAAGATCAGCTCAGAAATCCCGCCAGGTTTTATACCGGATTATGCCGACACCGTGGTGATGATTAAGGATGCGAAGAGTTTAAGTGAGAATAATTAAAGGGGCGCACGAAGACGCAGAAACATGCTGCATCACAACGTGTATCCTTTTATTTCCTTCGTGATCGATTCCAAAATAATTGCTGGCTTGAATAAATTCTTGTATTGTTATCAAAACCTCTGACCCGCGCGGCTACTATTACTTTTGTGTTAACAGGGGCTTAATCTATTTTCGGGGCGTCTGATTATTTTTTTTCATCGGAGTCCATGGATGCCGAACTTCCATTCAGGCCAGCGGAAACGGAACGGAGTTCCGTTTTACCATTTATCCGCACCGCTCGCTTACCCTTAGGATTAAGTCGGCTTAATCTGTAATTTTCTTGTTGCTATTTTTTGAGGCCGGCGTTTCCCCGGACAGCAATGTTCCAGAATTGGGAATTATTTTCTGTCCCAGAATGGAGGAGGCTCAATACCCAGGGCTCTCAGGTACACATAACCCTGTCCGCGGTGATGGATTTCATTGTCGATGAAATAGAATAGTATCCAGTGACCCGGACCCTCATACTGCCCGAACGCATTCACCATTTCCTGGTAACGGTGATCCGGGATCTGCGGCCAGTATGTCTCGATCTGTTCTGTGGTTTCATCCCAGAGTGCAAGTAATTCCGTTTTTGTTTTTGGCAGTTGCCTTTCAGATGCTGCCCATGAATTACTCCATTCGTTAGTGGCCAGCCCCATCACACCCGGTGCTGCCATATTGATCATTTCCATTGCCAGTTCGGAGAAAGGACGCATACCTCCAATTGAAAATTCGTATAATTCTTTTTCGGGAAATGCCTCGATTACCCTGCGGGTGAGTCCGCGGTGGCCCTGCCAGTGATGCAATAATGCATCCTTACTGATCACGTCCGGTTTTGTTTTTTGTGCCTGGGTTGTACTACTTTCCATAATGCTTTTTTATTTAATAAAGCAAAGAAAATACGGGGTACTGACAACCCTATGGCAGTGGTATTTAGCTGACTAAAATTTCTTGATAAGTGGAGGGAATTAGGGATTAGTAATCATTATTGTTCGGGGAACTCTGGAGATTATAAACCACGGCGAACACGGAGGGCACAGCGAAAATGTGCTGCGAACTTAAAAAATCTGCTTTGGAGAACAGGACTCGAGGTTCATTGGCAATAAACTTCGCCGTGTTCGCAGTGGGCGCTGTGGTTCTTAACCCCCTTGATATATTATACCCCTGCCTCACCAAAGAACAGATAGCAAATAAAGGATACCCCTAATTCCCAACCCGATAGCTATCGGGTCCTATTTACTAATCCCTTATTTTAGTTGATATGCAACAACGGTTTTTGCAAAAAACGTCGGAACGTAAACAATTTTTTTGACAGGATCATAACCAATATCCGCGGTATTGATCTTTTGCTGGTGTGTTTCAAGTAGCGACACCACACGCCCGTCAGCATATACATACCAAATATATCCCGGCCAGGCCGATACAATATAATCTCCATTGCCGATTGGTTCAATACCATCACCACCTTCGGGTAATTCAGCAATCGGTGTGATCTTTTTGTCCGTGGATGCTTTTACCAGTGATTTGCCAGAGGCGATGACAAGTCCGTCCTCTACGGCTTTGAGCCCGTTAACGCCTTTCATGTCTTCCAGGAACAAAGAGGCGGCATCGTTTTCTATCTTCCAGATCTTTGCGTTCCTTGAATCCGATACATAGACCACGCCTTTACTGTCGATGGTGATATCGTTTAGGCCGGTAGCTCCCTCAATGGCGATCTTTTTTTCGACCTGTCCTTTCGCGATATCTATCACCACTACGTCGGACAGATCAGCCACATACAGCCGGTTCCCGTTTTGTCCCATACCCTTCGGCGCACTGAGACCAGTGACCCAGTCGGCCTTATAATTTTTCCCGTCCGCACCAAGCAGCGCTATGCCGCCTTTACCATCGGCATCCCAGGGTCCGCCGTCAATCAGCGATACATACAGTTTTCCATCGATGGCCAAAACCGATTCGGGTATTGCAACAACTGAATCGGTTTCCCACAATTTCTGCAACTTTGGTTGTGAAGTTGCATAACTGAACATGCAAACAACAATGAGTGTTAGTATTATTTTCATATAATGATTGATTAAATTATGTCTTACAAATATGTCGATCCTCTTCGGCATCTCACTGCATTTTGCACCACGACCTGCACCTTTTATAACTGTAACTAATTATCTTTGAAAGGACGCAAAAACCGGGCCCTGAAAATATCATTTGGGGTTTGCTGATCAAACTTAAGCATGAATGCCCGGTTGACCCGATTTTGAATAAAATATTTGCTGCAGAAAATCAATTTTAATGAGAAAAGTTTTTTTATGGGTTCCATGCCTGTTTCTCGGCTGGGCATTGATCGTTTCCTGGCAGAGCGACCAGGACGTAATGG
>JAEZRB010000101.1 GCA_023412975.1 Bacteroidota bacterium
ATAGAAGGCATGACGCCGGGTGAATACAAAAACGGTGGCGAAAACCTTTGTATTCACTACAGCTTTGCCCCCAGTGTTTTTGGGCCCCTTTTGGTAGCCTCTACTCCCAAAGGCATTTGCCATCTGGGCTTTGCGGCGAATGAGACCTGGGCCCTGCAGGAGTTGCAGGCCCAATTTCCCAACGCCAGCTACCGGCAAACAAGGGACAGCCTGCAACAAAATGCCCTTCGCTTTTTCAGCCGCGATTGGACCCGAATGCCCCAGGTAAATCTGCACTTAAAGGGAACCGAATTTCAGATAAAAGTTTGGGAGGCCCTGCTGAAGATACCCCTAGGCGGGCTCACCACCTATGGAAGCATCGCCCGGCAAATACAGCTGCCGCAGGCCTCCCGGGCTGTGGGCACCGCCATTGGTGAAAACCCGGTGGCCTTTTTAATTCCCTGCCACCGCGTCATTCAATCCACCGGACTTTTTGGGGGTTATCATTGGGGCACTGTGCGCAAAAAAGCCCTGATTGGCTGGGAGGCAGCCCAACTAAACCAAAGCCCGGCAAGCAGCCTGTAACCATACCCGGCGCTTCCTGTCTAATAGCTCTCTTGTCAAGGCTCTTAAGAGCTCTCTGGTAAAAACCGTTTTGATTGAAAAGGAAAGAATCTCCGGTCCTTTTTCATCCGGCGGGGTTAGGAATCATTGAATCCTGATCCACCCGTTTTTTGAAAGAAGATAAAAAACTAATAAGTGCGGTAAGGGCCGGCATCAAAACAAAAAACCCCGAGACCTGATGGCAACGGGGCTTTTGTGTGTTTGTGGTAGTCCCGACAGGAATCGAACCTGTATCAAAAGTTTAGGAAACTTCTATTCTATCCATTGAACTACGGGACCTATAAGAACTTCTATTCTATCCTCCCGATAGCTATCGGGAGAACTACGGGACCTTTTATTTAGTCGTTAGACTATAGTCGGCAGCCTGGAGTCCTCCCCATGGGAAAAACATGACTCCCGACTAATTAGGGGTGCAAAAATAATGGTTTCCCGGCAATAGAAAAGGGAGTCGGGGGTTTTGTCTAAAAGGCAGGTAAGACGCGTATTCCGGCTGATTTTATGCAATTTATATAAAGGTAACATCTTAATAATGTCAGATTAAACTTTTATAGCATTTGACAAAGCCTGTGAACAGGCTATGAGTTCGCAAGGATTAAAACTATATTTACCACACACCCAAAACGCCACTATGTATAAGCTTGCCATCCTAACTACCCTCCTGTTACTCATCTCAGCTAGCAATAGTATAGGTCAAAGTAAAAAGAAGAAAAAGAAAAATGAAAAGGAAGTCCACGCAGCAATAGATCAACTTGATCTGGACAGCACATTTTTCCTAAAGTCTTCAGGGGAGAGCGCCTGTGAATGCATTGATTCCGTAGTAAATGCAAAAAATAACTACGCCAAAACACTTGAAGACATCTCAGGCTGCATCGATAGCCAGGTTGGGCCTTACGAGCTTGGCGCTCAAATGGCTCAGGTGCTGAAAAACCCGAAGAAAAATAATGAGATCCTGATGAGTAGTAAAGGGTCAGCAAAGTATAAGGAAACGTATTATGAGATCGAACGATGGCTGAAAGCTAATTGCGATGTGATGAACGAGGCCATTGCCAATAATGATGACCCAGGTGAATACTCGTTCTCCAAAAACAAAGAGGCATATGCAGCCTATGAAAAAGGGGTTCAATTGATGAAGGCTCAAAACTACGCCGACTGCATCCCCTGGTTTGAAAAAGCGGTGGCCATCGATTCCATGTTTGCCTTTGCATGGGACAACCTTGGAGTTTCTTTCCGTCGACTCGGTCAGCTCGATAAAGCGGAAGCTTCCTATAAAAAATCGTTAAGTATAGACCCATCGGGAAAAACAGCCCTGCAAAATATTGCAGTGGTCTATATGCACCAGGGCCGGGCAGACGATGCTATAAACGCCTATGCTGATATTCAGAAATTCTATCCGGGAGATGCTGAAGCCTATTACGGTATTTCAATTGTATATTTCGAAAGCAAAAAAAACTACCCATTAGCGCTGGATTATATGTGCAAAGCCTATAACCTGTATATTGAGAATAAATCACCATACCGATCCGACGCGGAAAAAGTGATCAACATGATCTACAAAAAGATGAAAGAGGATAATAAAGAAGATGATTTTAACCGAATTTTGACTGAAAACAATATCCGGCAGAATTAGGTAATCACGGAATGAAATTCCCGAAAATGAAAAAGCTCGTTTACCTTTTATTTATTTTAGCTTGCCTTACCATGAAGGAAGAAAGCTACGCCCAGGCTGGCAAACCCCGCCTCAACCACATCGCCATCTATGTCGTTGACCTGGAAACCAGCACCCGGTTTTATCGCGACATCGTGGGTCTCGATACCATCCCGGAGCCTTTCCGCGATGGTAAGCATACCTGGTTCAGCGTAGGACCCCAAAGTCACCTGCACGTGATCAGCGGGGCCGACAAACCGACCACCCATAATAAAAACACCCATCTATGCTTCTCCGTAGCCTCGGTGGATGCGTTTACCAAAGTCCTGGATAAACATAAAATCGAATATGAAAACTGGGCCGGTGAAAAACATAGCGTTACCAACCGGGTAGATGGGGTGAAGCAGATCTGGTTTAAAGACCCCGACGGGTACTGGGTAGAGATCAATGATGCTAGGGAATAGTAAGGAGTTAGTAGTTCGTAGTTCCGAGTTCGTAGTTCGTAGTTCGGAGTTCGAAGTCGGTTACCGCCGATGATAATTTACCTGTCGTTCGCAAAATTTGTGATTCGTAATAAGACGTACTATCTCCGAAATAAGGACGCTGGCTACTACCTAAGAACTCCTAACTAACGACTATTCCCGTACCTTTGCCGCCTCAAAAGAACCATTCATGAAGTTTTATAATCTATTGATAAGATACCGCCTCTGGATCGGCCTGGCCCTGGCCGCGCTGGGCGGGTATGTGAACTATTCCGCAGGATTCTGGCCTGCTTTCCCACTTTATTTTGTAGGCCTGATACTGATCCTGGGTCATTTTTTCTTCGGCCCGCTGAGGTTGATACAATCTCACATGGAAAGCGGGGATATGGAAGGCGCCGAAAAAGTGTTGAACTCGATACAGTTTCCCAACCTGCTTTATAAGCCCATCCGTTCAGTCTACTTCACGTTGAAAGGCAATATCGCCATGATGAAACAGGATTTCGATGGCGCCGAAAAGATGATGAAGAAAGGGCTTGACCTGGGTATGCCCATGAAGGAGGCCGAAGGCGCCAGCCTGTTGCAAATGGGAATGCTGGCGATGCAAAAAAATGACCTGAAGCAGGCTGAAAGCTATATTCGTTCCGCTATCCGCAAAGGACTGCCTGATAAGGAAAATGAAGCCGCAGCCTACCTGCAGATGTGCAGTCTCATGATGAACAAACGCGAATTCCGCGCTGCCAAAGACTTTTTCCGTAAAACAAAAGCCTTAAAACCAACTACGCCTCAGATCGTTGACCAGATCAAGCAAATTGAGAAATATATTTCAAGAATGCCAGGGTAATCAAATTAAAAGAAACTCGATAGGCTAATTAACCTAAGCTTACCGAGTTTCAAACGATATCAAGGAATTCTTACAACTTAAAATAGCTATCTGGCACTATAAGGAAACTTCTTAGATGCATTCTTCATTAAAGCATCAACCAATTTGGTTGTAGAAGAACCAACCGAACCTGAAGCTTCGTAGTCATACTTCCATAATAAATCCGAAGTTTTACCGTCATGTATATTAATAGTTGTTTCAACCTTATTAGTGTTACCCCAAGCACCTATCAATAGTCCTACTGCCACAGCTGCTCCTTCGGACATGGGTTTTTCCATTCTAGAACGGTTTTGCAATACGGCGTCCACACCCAGTATTTGGGCAATTTCACCGCGATCTTTTGTTGCTAGATCTTCGTAACCTATGCCCGCCTGTTTCAAAAGTGAATTTGTTTTGGTAACATCTTGGAAGTTAACTGTATAGTTAAACTTTCCTGATCTCCTTAAAAACCATCCATACATCTTGTCCTGGATGTCATAGCCCGTTTTGCGAGCGATGTCGGCTAGTTGCTCTTCAGTTATCTTTTTAGCTTGGTTTGGCCTTAATTGAGTTGTAACATCAGCAGGCAAAATTGCGACAGTTTTGTGTCTTGCTAAAGCTGTATCAAAATTTCCGGACTTATAGATTTTCGGACCACAGGAAGAAAGCAGTAGTGAAAAGAATAGGGTCATCAGAATTGTATTTCTCATAATAAAGTTTTCACAATAAAAAGCATTTATTTTCAAAAACTCAAGTGCTAAGTAAAACAATGTCAATTTATAATATCTTCTGACGCAACGTTTAGTAGCACATCTACATCAAACCAGATGCTTATGCTCGGTGGGGCTGGATCTATAACTTCCCCGAAGTCAAAACTTTATAACACAAATGAATTAATATCAAATAATTATCTTAGAGCCCTCTTCAAAACAATACCGCATGAAACGAATATGCCTCGCCTTTTTGATCTGTATCAGCCTGTCTGCATTTTCGCAATCCAGCCAAGAGATTGCCCTGATCCCGCAACCAGTTTCGCTTGAAAAACAAAATGGCAGCTTTGAACTTCCCGACCAACTGACCATCCATACGGGAAATAACGCCGAACTGAAAAGACTGGCCAACGGGCTGGCCGAACGGATCGGGATGGCAACGGGAAAGAAAGTGACGGTGAGTGAAACCAGCAGCGCGCAGCCGGGAGGAATCAACCTGTTACTTGCCACTAATAAATCAATTCCGGACGAAGGCTATCAACTTACTGTAACAACCACGAATGTGGTGCTGGAAGCCGCGGAGCCATCCGGCGTTTTCTATGGCATTCAAACCCTGTTGCAACTCCTGCCAAAAGAAATTGAAAGCAAATCAAAAGCCGACATCGCCAAATGGGAAATTCCTGCTGTCACGATCAGCGATCATCCCCGTTTTGGATGGAGAGGTTTGATGCTGGATGTATCACGTCATTTTTTTACCAAAGAACAGGTGAAGCAATTCATCGATGACATGGTAAAATATAAGTTCAATGTGCTGCACTGGCACCTCACAGATGACCAGGGCTGGCGTATTGAAATAAAAAGTCTGCCCAAACTTACATCGGTTGGTGCCTGGCGCGTTGAGAAAACCGGGACCTTCAACCGTTTTTCAAAACCCCTGCCTAATGAGCAACGGACTTATGGCGGATTCTATACGCAGGAAGACATAAAAGAAGTTGTGAAATATGCAGCGGATCGTTTTGTTGATATCCTTCCGGAGATCGATGTGCCAGGTCATAGCCTTGCCGCTGTGGCTGCTTATCCCGAACTGAGCTGCACACCGGGAACCTATGCGGTAAATTCAGGCGAACCATTTATGGACTGGTCGCAGGGTCACCCTCCCATCGCGCTTGTTGACAATACCCTTTGCCCCGCCAACGAAAAAGTGTATGAATTCATGGATAAAGTGTTTACGGAAGTGGCACAGCTTTTTCCTTTCGAATATATCCATATGGGCGGTGATGAAACAGCGAGAAATTATTGGCAAAAAAGCGCTGCCATCAAGGCACTGATGAAGAAGGAAAATTTAAAAACCATGGATGAGGTGCAAAGCTATTTTGTAAAAAGAATGGGAAAGATCATCTCTTCCAAGGGAAAGAAAATGATTGGCTGGGATGAAATATTACAGGGCGGCCTGGCTCCCGGCGCAGCAGTGATGAGCTGGCGTGGCATGAAAGGCGGGATTGAAGCTGCAAAAATGGGTCATGAAGTAGTGATGACGCCTACCGACTTTGTTTACATCGATTATATGCAGGGTGATGTTATCCTTGAACCTCCTGTTTATGCCACGTTGCGATTAAATAAAACATACCAGTTTGAACCGGTACCAGATGGCGTAAAGCCTTCCCTCATTAAAGGCGGTCAGGCCAATTTGTGGACTGAGCAGGTATATAATATGCGCCATGCGCAATACATGACCTGGCCCAGGGGACTGGCGGTAGCTGAAGCCTTGTGGTCGCCAAAGGAAAAAAGGAACTGGAACCAGTTTGTACCGAGGGTTGAAAAGCATTTCGAACGATTTGATGTCGCGCAGACGAAATATGCACCGAGCATGTACGAGCCGATCTTTAAAGTGACTAAAAAAGGAAGTTCACAAGTTGTGATTGAAATGAGTACGGAAATAGAGGGGCTCGATATTCATTATAGTTTCGATAATTCTTTTCCTGATAATTTCTATCCAAAGTATACATCCCCGCTCGAGGTTCCTAAAGATGCGGCGGCTTTGAAAGTGATCACTTACCGAAATGGGAAAGCAGTGGGAAGAATGATGGTGATGACAAGGGAAGAGATGAATAAGCGGGCGGGGATAAAATAAATATTGAGGAGAGTTAAATTGGCCGGGGAGGAGGGAAGGCGGGAAGTTTTATACTTACGGGCCTTCTTCTTTCCGGTTAATTTTTTTTTGGAGCGGTTACTGATAGCCGGGGAGGCGGGAAGACGGGAAGATGGATACGAACGGGTTTTCTACTTTTCGGTTAATTTCTTTTAGGGGGCACTGTTAGCCGGGGAGGCGGGAAGACGGGAAGTTAGTACAATCGGGACTTACGCTTCCGGCTAATTATAGTGCAGGTTGTGATCTTTGTTAAGTGCAAGCTGTCCGATTATCCGAGTGTTTTGGACACGGAGTACACTGAGGATTTCACGGAGAGCACGGAGAAAATCATGCAATACATCGTGCCCGTCGTGGACACTTCGTGTTCTTCGTGACCAAAGCCAGGACACGGAGTACACTGAGGGTTTCACGGAGAGCACGGAAAGTATAACAGAAGTGCTTTATAATGAAGTAAAGGGGAGCACCACCTGGAGCTTTTCCCAATTCACCACGATCTCAGCATTTGTATCGTCGATCTTATTGACCTGGTAAGTTAATCGCTGAACCATCTCATGTTGTGTCGGCGCTACTTCCACCCTCACCAGGTCATCAGCTTCGTTGTATTCGTCGGCAAGGTGCTGGTC
>JAEZRB010000102.1 GCA_023412975.1 Bacteroidota bacterium
GGCTATATCATTGAAACAGGGGTAGGTTTTATTATCACAGTTGACTATAACCGATTCCGTGAAATTTTTATGTCAAAACGTGAACGTGATCAACGTAGGCAACGGAGACGGGAACAAAGAGAAAGGGAATTGCAGCTAAAAGAACAAACACAGGAACAAAACAACACCCCAACGCCCGTGAATAATTGATATGAGCCGCCTGATGAACCATAGTATTATTTTGATCCTCGTCGTGTTGCTGGCCTCCTGCAGCGCCACCAAAAAAGTTCCCGACGGCGATGCCCTGTACCTTGGCGCCACGATTAAATTCGATAGTTCGGGATTAAGAGCAAAAGAAAGAAAGGAACTGCGCGACGACCTAAGCGCCCTTACCCGTCCCCGGCCCAATAAGCGCATACTGGGTATTCCATTTAAACTACTATTCAATAACATCAAGTGGCTACGTAAAAAAGGTGAGCCGCCTGTACTCCTCAGCGATGTTAATACGGAGTACAATCAGAAAGTGCTGCAAAGTAATCTCGAAAACCGGGGCTTTTTCGCTGCAAACGTAAGATGGGACACCACAGTCAAGCGGAAAAAAGCCCGTGCTATCTATACTGTTAGACCGGGTCCGCAATATAAGATCAACGCTGTGCATTTTGCGGATGACACCAGCATCCTTCAACAAAGGATCAATGAAGTAAAAGAGAAAAGTTTTCTCAAACCAGGTGAAGCGTTTGATCTTGACCTGATAAAAGGTGAACGCGATCGAATTGACGCACACCTGAAAGAAAATGGTTTTTATTTCTTCGACCCTGATCTTTTGATCGTACAGGTAGATACTACGCTTGGCAACTACCTGGTTGATCTTTATGTAAAAGTAAAACCTGAAACACCGGCGCGAGCCCGTGAAGTATATACCATCAACGATGTTTATATTTTTTCACAATTCGGATTAAGAGCGAGTGAGAACGATACCACCAAAAGCAAGGCCGAGTATTATAAAGGTTACTATGTTGTGGATCCGAGAAAACTTTATAAGCCCCGCTTGTTTGAGCAGTCGATGCAGTTTGACCCAGGTGATGTTTATAATCGGGCTGATCATGGCCAGACGATCAGCAGGCTTGTCAACCTCGACCTTTTCAAATTTGTAAAAAACAGGTTTGAACCCGTTGCGGATATTGATTCGGCAAAACTGAATGTATATTATTACCTGACCGCATTCCCCAAAAAAGCATTGCGAGGAGAAGTTAATGCCCATACAAAATCAAATAACCTCACGGGGTCGTCCATTACTATCGGATGGCGTAACCGCAATACACTGCGTGGTGGTGAACTTCTCACTATCGATGCCACGGGTGGGTTTGAAGTGCAGTACAGCGGGCAGATGCGTGGCTTCAATACCTACCGCGGCGGAATAGAAGCCAACTTCACATTCCCCCGCTTTATCGTTCCATTTGGATTAAACCCGAAGGGAAGCTTTGTTCCAAAAACGAATTTCAGGTTGGGTTATGATATGCTGATCCGGAATAAACTTTATACCATGCAATCTTTCCGTGGAGGATGGAGTTATATCTGGAAGGAAAACATTTATAAGGAACATGAGTTCAACCTGGTCGATATCAACTATGTTCATCCTTTTAAGATCAGCGATATGTATCGCGACAGCGCGGCTAAAAATCCCACGCTGCTTAAAGCGGTAGAAAACCAATTTATACTTGGAACCAATTATGATTATACTTACAACTCACTCGTTGGAAAACCTGCCATGAGCGGTGGTTTTTATTTTCAGGGCAATCTTGACCTGTCGGGAAATATCGTGGGCCTGATCACAGGAGCAAACGCCAGGAACAATAACCAGAAAAATATTTTTGATACGCCCTTTTCCCAATATGTACGCCTGATGAGTGATATGCATTATTATATCAAGCTATCCAAAACGTCAGTATGGGCTAATCGACTGATTGTTGGTGTCGGAATTCCGCATGGCAATTCTCTACAGTTACCTTACATCAAACAGTTTTTTGTGGGTGGCACCAATAGTATCCGCGCATTTCGCAGTCGCTCCCTGGGACCGGGAAGTTATATAGATACGCTCAACACTACGTTTTTACCTGATCAGTCAGGAGATATCAAGCTTGAGATCAATACGGAGCTCCGTAAAAAACTTTTCGGCATTGTACATGGTGCTATCTTCCTGGATGCCGGGAATGTATGGCTCTTCAATGAAGATCCCAATAAGCCCGGCGGCAGGATCAGCAAGGATTTTATCCAGGAGATCGCGGTCGGCGCCGGTGTAGGGTTAAGGTTTGATGTTTCTTTCCTGGTCGTTCGTTTCGATGTCGCCTTCCCCCTACGCAAACCCTGGATGGATGATAAAGAACGCTGGGTGATACGACAGATCAGGCTGGCGAGCCCGAGCTGGCGTAAACAGAATGTGGTTTTCAACCTGGGTATAGGCTATCCTTTCTAATATGGGGCAAACGGAGATAGTGATTTAAGTCAACTATAACAATAGGACTCGTAAAAAGCCCATATCTCCCGTACGAATAAATACTTTTTTTGACGCATATATTTTAAATACTGCCTCACTTACTTGAATGGCGGAATTCTAATTATCATATTTGTTGCAGATAAGAAATCCAATTCTGAAACACCGAATAGTTATCCAATATCTTAAAACTTATTTGTTTTAATCCAAACCTCTGAAAACACCCGTTGAAGCTCTAATTGAGTAAGATTGTAAAAGGCCGGCTTTCGCCGGTCTTTTTTATTACCCACCCATCAGTCCGCCTGCATTTACTAACTTCAGACATCAAACTTCCAGTTATGAGATCTATACTGTTTTATGTCTTCCTGATTCTTATTTGCCACGCCAGTTATGCTCAACCCACACAAAAACCTCCTTTACATGGAAAAAACTGGATGGCCATCACGGGTAAGCCACTTGCAGCGCAGGCGGGAGCGATGGTTTTTCAGCAGGGAGGAAATGCTGTTGACGCTGCTTGTGCTATGCTGGCCGCGACCTGTACTATGTGGGACGTATTAAGTTGGGGAGGGGAAACACAGGCTTTGATCTATAATCCAAAAACAAAAAAAGTAATCGCGATCAACGCCCTGGGCTTTGCCCCTACCGGCGCAACCCCTGAATTTTTCAAAGGCAAGGGTTATAATTTCCCACCTGAATATGGTCCGCTGGCAGCCGTTACACCTGGCACACCCGGCGGCCTTTGTCACATGCTTGCTGAATATGGCACGATGAGTTTGAAACAGGTGCTGGCACCTGCGATGCAACTCGCGGAAGGTTATCCCATCGATGCCCAAACCGCCAATAGCATTGAAAGAGGAAAAGAGAGGATCAGGGAATGGCCTTATAGCAAAAAAGTTTTTCTGACACACCCTGGTGAAAAACGGGAAGCACCCGAGGCGGGTGAAATCTTTGTACAAAAAGATCTGTTGGAAACATTGAAAAAAATGGTCGAAGCGGAGCAACAGGCGCTCAAGCAAAATAAGAATCGTAAGCAGGCGATCATGGCTGCTTATGATCGCTTTTATAAAGGAGATATCGCGAAAGAAATTGTGAGAGGGTGCAGGGAGCAGGGCGGATTGTTCACGATGGAGGACCTGGCAAAATGGAAACCCATAGAAGAAGAACCCCTACATGTAAATTATAAAGGGATCGAAGTATACAAGTTGCAGCAATGGACCCAGGGGCCCGTGATGTTGCAGGCGCTTAATATCCTTGAAAACTTCGACCTCAAAAAAATGGGTTATAATAGCACACAATATATTCATACGGTGTACCAGGCCATGAACCTCGCATTTGCCGACCGTGATTTTTATTATGGCGATCCTTATTTTCCACCCGAAGAACCGATGCAGGGATTATTGAATAAGGAATATGCTAAACAACGGGCTGCTTTGATCAATCCCGATAAAAATGATCCCATGGTTGGCCCGGGTGACCCTTATCCATTCGAATCAAAAACAAATCCCTGGCTCGAACTAATGAAGAAAAGAGGTTTTGATATCGCACCCCCGACCAGGAAAAACTTTATGCCCACGCATGATGCCGGTAGCGCCGCTGTTAACATCACGGATGAATATATGGACCGGCTTTGGCGCGGCACGACCAGTGTTGAGGCCGCAGATAAAGAAGGGTGGGTGGTATCTATCACTCCCAGCGGGGGCTGGCTGCCTGCCTGCATTGCCGGTAATACCGGCGTGGGCTTGAGCCAGCGGATGCAAAGCTTTGTCCTGGATGCCGAATTAAACCCATTTAATGTGGTGGCGCCCGGCAAAAGGCCAAGGGTCACACTCACTCCTTCGCTCGCGTTGAAAGATGGAAAACCCTTTCTCTCCTTTGCAGTGCAGGGCGGTGATACGCAGGACCAAAACCTGCTGCAGTTTTTCCTGAATATGGTCGAATTCGACATGACGGTACAACGTGCAAGCGAAGCCGCCAATATCAATAGTAACCAGCTTTGGCTTTCCCTCGGCGGCACCAAAACAGACGACCGTAAACCACAGCCCGGAAGTATATTGATCAACAACAATGTACCCGAGAAGGTCAGGGAAGAACTGAAGAAAATGGGTTATACCCTAAGTTTTGGCAACCGCACCAGCGGCCCCATCAACGCGATCTGGTTTGACTGGAAACACGGCAGTTTGTGGGGCGGCTCCAGCAATCATGGGGAGGATTATGGAATAGGGTGGTAACGGAAGCCTTCGTAGACTTTCTACTACAAAAACATCACATTTTCTTCTATTCGCTATATTGGCCAATATCTTCACCTTTGCCTCGCAATCAAACAATTACCGGGTCCGCCGGTTTATATATTTCTGATTAAGGTTTAAGGTTAATGATTCAAACGGGGCTTTCCAGCCCTGTTTTCTTTTTAGGGCATTACAACCTCTCCCTGGCATCCCATCCATCAATTTTTCTGATTTTCCTTTTGATTATTGTATAACTTCAAAATCCTTCCTCAACAAAAACTCTACTGGTATGAAAAGATTACTCGTGCTTTCAGCCCTGCTGTTATCACTAAACGCTATTGCACAGTTGGATGCAAGACTTTTCCGTTACCCGGATGTTTCGGCCACGCAAATTGCCTTTGTATATGGAGGTGATATCTGGTTAGTATCAAAAACCGGCGGTACCGCTTACCGCGTTACCTCTTCTACAGGTGAAGAGGCATTCCCCCGTTTTTCACCCGACGGAAAAAACCTGGCCTTTTCTGCTACCTATGATGGAAATACTGATGTTTACACCATGCCCGTGAGCGGCGGGGTGCCCACCAGGCTTACCTGGCATGCCGGACCAGACCGGGTGGTCGACTGGCATCCTGATGGCAAACGAATTCTTTTTGCTTCGGGCCGCGAAAGTGGAACACCTGCTTACCGGCAATTGTACCTGGTATCTACCAAAGGTGGATTGCCCGATAAATTACCGGTGCCTTATGGTGAACTGGCTTCATTTTCACCTGATGGTAATAGTATTACTTATGTCACAAAGATCACAGAAAATTACCCGTTCAAAAGAATTCGCAGCGGACTTGCTTCAGATGTACTGATCTATGATCTGAAAAAAGGAAACGCTGAAAATATTACTAAAAACGACGCCACCGATGGCAAACCCGTCTGGGTAAAAAACAAGATCTATTATGTTTCCGATGTGGGTGAAGGCAGCCGTCGTAACATCTGGGTGTACGATGTGAGCAAAAAATCTAAAGAGCAACTCACTAAGTTTAGCAATATCGACATCAACCATATGTCGGCAGGCCCCGAAGAATTGGTATTTGAAGCCGGTGGTAATTTGTACCTGTTAAATGTTGATACGCACAAATACGAGCAGGTAAAAATCAACGTCGTAGCAGATATCTCCACGCTGATGCAGCGTACCGTAAATGTTGGAAACAATATACTCAACTTTGATCTCTCTCCCGATGCCAAACGTTCGGTGTTTGAAGCAAGAGGAGAGTTATTTAGTATACCGGCGGAGAATGGTGTGATCGTCAATCTCACCAACACCAGCGGTGCCTGGGAATCTTATCCTTCCTGGTCGCCCAACGGAAAATGGCTGGCATACTGGAGTGATGAGAGTGGTGAATATGAAATCCATCTCCGCGACAATGCAAGCGGCCAGGCAAAAAAGCTGACAAAGTTTGGCCGCGGTATGGGCTGGCACCTATCCTGGTCACCGGATAGCAAAAAGATCGGGTTTATCAACGATCTGCAGGAGATCACGGTCATTACTATTGCCGATGGTTCAATAGAAAAAATCGATAAAACCACTGAACTTCCTTATAGTGGTCTCAGGCAATTTAACATGCATTGGTCACCCGACAGCAAATGGATCGCCTATACAAAAGGTGTTGCCAATCTTAACCAGGCTATTTATCTCTTTAGCGTCGAAAAGAAAAAAGTCTACCAGGCCACTTCCGGCTACTATAACGATGGTAACCCGGTTTTTGATCCCTCTGGGAAATACCTGTTCTTCGCCACCGATCGGAGCTTTACTCCCACCTACAGCAATTTTGATAATACATGGGCTTATCCCAACAGCCGGCAGTTGGCCGTAGCTACGCTCGATCCTGCAACCCCTGCGTTGTTATTTGCAAAAAATGACGACATAAAACTTGATTCCAATGATGCTGATAAAAAACCGGCGGATACTGCGAAAAAGGCATCCAAGCCAAAATCAGCTACGAGTAATGTGGAGCCTGAAACAATAGAACGCAGGTTAGAAATTCTTCCCGTTCCGGCAGGTAACATTGCAGGTCTTTATGCAACGGAAGGTAAGTTGTTGTATATACGTTTTCCCAATACAGGCACCACGGGAGGGAAAGCTTCGATACAGCTATATGACATAGAAAAAAGAGAAGAAAAAACCCTGCTGCAAAATTCAAACAGCTATAGCATTTCCTCGGATGGCAAAAATATTCTTGCCCGCAGCAACAACAATTTTGGCATTATTAAACCCAATCCTGATCAAAAACTTGATAAGCTGCTTCGTACTTCTGAAATGGAAATGGTATTACGTCCACAGGAGGAATGGAAGCAAATGTTCAACGACACCTGGCGTCGATACCGTGATTTCTTTTATGATCCGGGCATGCAACAGGTAGACTGGAACCAGGTTCGTAAAGATTATAGCGCACTACTCAATGATGCTATCACACGATGGGATGTCAATAATATTATGCTGGAGATGGTATCGGAACTCAGCGCAGGTCACACTTATGTGAGCGGTGGTGATTTGGAGCAGGCGAAAAACAGGAGCAATGGATTTTTGGGTATTGACTGGGCACTTGAAAATAATGCGTACAAAATAAAACGTATCGTCAGGCCCGCAGCCTGGGACAACGAAGTGAGATCTCCTCTCGAAGAGTCGGGCATTAATGTAAAAGAAGGGGATTATATTCTTTCCGTCAATGGCCGCGCCCTTGATCCCGGGATGGATCCTTACGCCATGTTTGAAGGCCTCGCGGGCAAAGCTGTTGCGCTTCGTGTGAATAGCAAACCCACCGCGGTGGGAAGTCGTGAGGTCATTGTAAAAACCCTGCAGCCACAACAGGAAGCCAGACTTCGCCACCTGGAATGGATAGAAGCCAATCGTAAAAAAGTAGATGAACTGTCCAATGGACAACTCGGCTATATGTATATGCCGAATACAGGTGTGCAGGGTCAAACTGAACTGATGCGCCAGTTTTATGCGCAGATCGACAAGCAGGGTTTTGTAATTGACGAACGTTTTAATGCCGGTGGTCAATTGGGTGATCGTTTTATTGAAATGCTCAATCGTCCAAACATTTACAATATTGCCTGGCGTAATGCCGATGTAACACGCTGGCCACAACGTGGCAATGATGCGCCCAAAGTAATGCTTATCAATGGATGGGCAGGTTCGGGCGGGGATGCTTTCCCCTGGGCTTTCCAGCAACTTAACCTCGGCCCTGTGATCGGTGAAAGAACCCTTGGTATTTTAGTAGGTCCGGCAACGGGTCATGGCCTGATTGACGGCGGTAATATCACTGTGCCCGACGCAAGACTTTATGGCGCAGATGGAAAATGGTTTGCCGAAGGCTATGGTATCAAACCCGATATAGAAGTATGGGATGATCCTGCTTTGCTTGCAAAAGGAAAAGACCCCCAACTCGTTCGCGCTGTTGAGGAAGCATTAAAACTCGTAAAAGAAAAACCCCGAAAACTTCATCCAAGACCTAAGTTCGAGGACCGGAGTGCGAAAGGGTTGAAGGGATATTAAGGTAATACGTAAGTACCTTTAGATAAAAACGGGATGGACATGAACTAAACTCAGTCCATGCCCTCCCGTTTCATATCCGCTCGAAATACTTTATAAAGCTTTTCAATACAAACTGCTAATTATTCCAGGGTAAAAATTATATCTAACTCAACTTTTTTTGCCCGGGCCTGTTTTATCTTAAAACCAAGATCATGTCTAATACATTAACATACCAGGGTAAGACATCGAAAGCTGTATTCATAAAAATGGCCCTTGACGCGTGGAACGTATATATCGATAGAACAAACAAGCTAATAAATAATCTTTCTGAAGAACGACTATTGGCAGATACGGCGCCGGGTCGTAATAGTGGCATTTATTTATTCGGACATCTTATCGCCATACATGATTCGATCATCGAGATTCTTGGCCTGGGTGAAAGATTGTATCCCCAGTTAGATAATCCTTTTGTAGACAACCCTGACAAGTCTGGTCTTCCCTTCCCGTCTCTTAATGAATTAAAAGAATACTGGAACACTGTGAATACCCGTTTGTCTGCACATCTTAGCGGAATACCCGAATCTGAATGGTTTACCCGTCATAGCCGGGTATCAGAAGGAGATTTCATCAAAGAACCCCACCGGAATAAACTTAATATCATCATCAATCGCACCAACCACCTGGCTTATCATCTGGGTCAATTGGTGTACCTGGAGAAGAAACAATAAAGCCTGGCAAAAAACTGATCGCTGATCTGCGCGTCAACTTATAGTGTCGTCTTTTTCTTAATCTTTTAAGGGTCTCATTCTGGCAGAGTGCTATCAGCAATATAATCACCTTTCCCAGGTATTATATTGCGAATGCCTCCCACCGGATTCTCCACATCACTCTCTCGTCTTGGTATCAAATGGATATGTGTATGGAGAATTGTTTGTCCTGCAATCTTCCCATTGTTGATACCTATATTAAACCCGTTAACCGTGCCTGATTCTTTCCTGTTCAACTCCTTTCCAACTATTATTAGTTGATGGATACTATTCATTTCGGCTTGCGTTATTTCAAAATAATCCGAAAAATGTCTTTTTGGTATTATAAGGCAATGCCCGGAAGTGACCGGATATTTGTCATAAATTAAATAGGCAAGATTGTTCTGGGATACTATTCTTTTATTGCTTATCAAACAAAAAATACACCCCTTATCTCTTTTTGCATATATCTCGTTACGCTTTCTAAAATCAGTGTTGTCTCTGTCGCCCTTATTGGCATTACAAACATAACATAACGCCTGATAATTATTTAAACTGTTCTCGCCCCCGAGGTTTAAGGGTTCAATATGATCGACTTCCAATGCCCGTTCGTTCATGCTTATTCCACAAAGTTCACATCGGGAGTTTGCTCTCTTTAAAACCTCATATCGAATACTTCCCGGAATTGGTATTCGGCCTACCCTTCGATGATTCCAGATTGCATCACCACGCTTTTGGATATACTCATCTAATTTTAAATCGCATAATTGAGTTAAATTGTCAATTTCATCCTTTGACAATTCTTTAAAATTGGTTAGTTCATAAAGGTTCGAATTTCTATTGACTATCTTATGACCCCGTAATACTTTTCCAACCATATTATTTGTAACTGAGACGTAGTATTCTAATTGACTTGGGTCATATTGCAACAGAACTTCCGCAATTTCTTTATCTGTTGCTCTTCCCCCTGACTGTAATAATTTTTTTATCATTACAGGTTGATAAATGTGTGACATCCGCATTTTCACAGATAAGAATTCAGCAAGCTGACTATAATTCATTGAGGAAATTTAAGAAATCTCTTTTGAAGTTTTGATATACTTAAAAAGTACCTTTCTTAAAATCCAATGCTTTCGGATCCGGTTCAAAGGGGTGGATTTCAAATTTACGCTTGATCAATTATCCCATTAATCATTAAGAACTCTGTTTAACCTTATTACCTTAGTAGAAAGCCATTTTTAACAATACCCAACCTTATTCCCTTATCCCGCTGAAAAATAAGGTAATAAGGTTATTTCCTGTTGTGCTTTTAGATTACTAAGGTAATAAGGTTTTCATCCTAGTCGATTAAAGAACTTTTCATCGGTTAAAGCGAAAATTTGAATTGCGCCCGTTCAATCATTATTTTGCAATCACCCCCAGCGCCTTTTCATAGTTCGTCACCCATTTGCTTGTCACTTTTCCCTGTGCATTGAAACCGCTGTTCATAGAGAAATCATAGCCAAACTCGGCACCTATCATTCCACTGGCCAGGTCGCCACTCGCACCACCTCGCATTCCGAGGTCAGCAAAGTCATTGTTGTGATCAAATACGATATAAAACTGTTGTTTAATGGATCCGGATGCCACATTTTTAAAGCTGCCGCTGATACCTGCACCTACATACAGGGTAGATGTCCCGGTCTTGAATTTCTTTTCAGCACCCACCTGGATTAATTTATACACGTCGGCTTCAATATTATAACCTTCACAATCGGCTTTTAAGCTCGCAACCTTCAGTGATAAATTGATCTTGAGCCAGGAAGGGCATTGCAGGTTTACATTTCTTGCGGATTCATAGGCCTCCTTAGCTTCTTCACTCGTCATTTTAGTATGACAACTCATATATGGATCAAGCACTAGATAGCTGCCGATAGCTGTTTGTAAAAACACAAAGTAATTCGCTACCGCTCTATATACCATCATGCGATTACTCAGGCTGGGATCTAATTGTACAATGTTGATTAGACCGTTCAGATATTGTTTGTAATTGGAATGCGCGTCTTTGATCTTCGCGCTGACATAACTATTGTGCTTATACATCAGCTCATCGATAAGCGGTGTTTTTAAATCGCAGCATATTCTTTCAGCAGCAGCAAAATTGGATGAGATACCATCCGGGTTCTTTGGCGGATCCGGGCATTCTGTTTCCCGATCCTTTTTTGCATAGTCATATTGCAATTGTGTAAGATAAGGGACATCGTCCTCCTGGATAATGCCAAGCAGTGGGATATATTGATCGCCCAGATCGCGGAGCAACTCCTGGGCCAGGTCGTGATAGATGCCGAAATGTTTTTTTCCCTCTGCTTCCATCTCGGCAGCGCTGGGCTGACTGGCATTTGTCCAGAAGAAAAACTCTTGGGAAAGGGATTGTAACAGACCTGCATGCTCTGCCTTCCATGCAGCCGTTGCCTTTGAGTTTTCTGGAGGTGGTGGAATCTTGAATTTCTCCAGTGCGATCTCAGAAAAGAAATCGCGTGTAGGAACACCATTCAGTTGCATCTTTCTTTTATGCAACGCAGCCATGTTTATTTTATCACGCTGTCCTGATTTTACCAGGTAGGCCAGCGATGACCTGCGTTGAGCTACCTGCAATTCTTTTTCCAGGTGCTTTAACGCGTTGGCCATATCATTCCCAAATAAATAGATCAGTGCCATGGAACGGTTGGCCTCGGGATGAAGATCATCGAGTGTAAGACATTTCTGCAAAAACTGTTTTGACTTCACCAGGTCGCCAAGGCCCAGCCAGGCCTGACCCATATTATTCAGTAGTGTACCACTTTCAGGATGTTCTGTCAGGCAATGTTGTAAGATCGGAATGGCCTGGTGTTCAAGTCCGCTCAGGTTCATGATCGCCGCGAGATTATTCCAACCTACCGGATCAGCCGGGTTTATGGTGGCGGCTTTCATACCAAGTAGTAAAGCTGATTCAGGTTTATTATCGTAAAAGCCGCCGACCGCAGCTGACTGTATTTCCTTAATCGACTTTGATGCCACGAACTCTTCAACTTTCTGCGTTACCTGTGGACCAACCGCTGTCTTTAAAGCCGATTCCATTTTGGCTACGTTCTGCAAAAGTTGTTGCCGTGTGGGTGGAGCAGCAGGAATGGTTGCAATCCGCTTCAAATCCAACACCGGCGCCTTTACCTTCCAGGTGGGCAGCAGGGTTTCATCAATGGTAAGATTGGCAGCCTCGGCTTTTTGCTTCAACTGACCCTCTGCCTGCTGCAACATTTTTTTCTTAAAAGCTTCCTGCTCGGTAGGACTCATGGCGGCAAACCGCTTCATATCAGCAACGCTCCACTTAGTAGGATCAGAAGGCAGGCTTTGTGTTTTACCCTGGCTAATACCGATCTGGTAAACAAACAGGCAAAGTATTAATAGAACAGACTTTTGCATAACTGGTTTTTGAGCTATGCAAGTTGGTAATACCCGGGCAGGTATACAGCATCGTACTGTTCTAATTGAAATATTCGATGTATGAAATGTGGTTGGAACAGGTTTTAGTCAGTGCAAGAGCTTTTTCAAGATCCCTGTCCCAACCGCATAAAGATTTAATTTACATATGGCCGCCTCATCGAATTGTACCATTCTATCTTGCCATTTTTCACGCCATTGATATCATGATACATGGCGGAATCGACCCGACCATCTTTATAAGTGGAAATCTCCTTATACCAAGTTACTACATTGCTTTCTTTTAAGTCAGTAGCATACATCTTACGCCAGGCATACATTTCAATCTTCACCGAACTAAGGCTGTCGCGGAATGTCTTCCATAAACTTGTCAGCTCGGCCCTGGAAAATGTTTTGGTTCGCCCGCTACTGGCGGTATATTCTATTGAATCTGCCAGTGAAGCTTCCACACCACTCATGTTGCCATCAGCCCAGTCTTTATAGGAATTCATCACCGTGATAAGATCGGCATCTGACACATCATCTGTAAAATTGCTGGAATAAAGAGCTTTGAAAGGCAAGTTTAGGTCTGCCTTCATCGTAGTATCGGCTCCAGCTGTTTCGGATTTGGTTCCCTCATTGTTGCATGACCATAACAATAACAGGAGAACGCTGTAAGAAAGTGTTTTTTTCATACAAATAAAATTTTGTGGTTGATTTTTACAAAACGTGTTTAAATCACAAAGGATCCCTTTGCAATTGTCCGGCGTTTTGTTGCATAAAGTTTAAATAAAGACCAGCAGCCAGGGGGTGAGGATAGGACTGGATCTCAGGGGGCAATAGATAGGTATCAGAAAGTTAGGAATTGTATCCCGTCTTTTGAAAATTTTTTTCCCGTTTATATGTTGCAAAACAACTGGTCACCCCACATTTTACTGATTAATACCTGGAGTCAGGTTGCCATCTCTATCTGCAGCTTTGGTACATTTGCTGAAAAACTGCAATGGAATACAGGCAATTGGGATCGTCATCATTGAAATTATCAGTTATTACATTCGGTGCCTGGGCTGCAGGAGGCTGGATGTGGGGAGGTTCGGAAAGAAAAGATGCTGTAGCAGCGATTCGTGCGGCTTATGATCTTGGCGTGACTTCAATCGATACAGCACCCGCGTATGGGCAGGGATTAAGTGAAGAGATTGTTGGGGAAGCGATAAAGGATTTGCCACGTGAAAAAATACAGGTGCTTACCAAATATGGTTTGCGTTGGGACCTTGCTAAAGGTGTTTATCACTTTAGCAGTAAAGACAACCAGGGTCGTGATATCGACATGTATAAATATGCAGGACGTGAAAGTATCATTAAAGAATGCGAAGACAGCCTGCGAAGGCTGGGCACGGACTATATCGACCTTTACCAGATTCACTGGCCTGATGACAGCACACCTATAGCTGAAACGATGGAAACTGTTTCCGACCTGATCAAACAGGGAAAGGTGAAGCACGCAGCGGTTTGCAATTATAATGTCGCGCAACTCACAGAGGCACGGAAATATGTGGCACTGGTTGCCAACCAGGTTCCTTACAGCATGGTGAAAAGGGATATCGAAAAAGAAGTCGTACCGTATTGCATAGAAAATAACATCTCTATCCTTGCTTACAGTCCCATGGAAAGAGGATTACTAACCGGTAAGATCAAACCAGGTCACCAGTTTGCCGAGGGCGACCATCGTGCAGGCATTTATTTTTTCAAAGATGAAAACCTAGCACGAATCCAGGCCTTTCTCGACAAATTAAGACCACTGGCAGCAGATAAAAATACCAGCCTTTCACAACTGGTCCTGCGCTGGACAGTAGAACAACCGGGCATCACCATCGCATTAGCAGGCGCCCGTGATGCGAAACAGGCGACAAACAATGCGAAAGCGATAGATTTGAAATTAAGCCCGGAGGAAATTTCCTTTATTACACAGGAAGTGAACAGGCTGGAATTGATTAAATAAAACCCTGTGTTTAATTCTCCGCCAGGTTTTTCACGTTCTCAAGCGCTTTGGGCCAAATATTGGAAAACATTTCTTTGAACTCATCGTTGATATCCATGTCTATGAGTAACTCAGTTTTTCCATTCACTTTTTTCAAAGTATAATTCTCACGCGCACCTGCCCACTGTTTTACCCTTTCACTTGTTGTGTCTTCCACACCGTCTTTGACTTCTCCCAGGTGTTCGATCGACATATACTCGTTGGGTCTGTTCTCAGCCACCCGTGATACCATTCCCTGCCCGTTTCCATCAAGGAAAAGAACTTTGCTGCCCTCCTTCCAATCGGTAACAGCATGAGATTCTTCACTGAATGCAGACGTCCATTTACGATAGGTTTCATCGTCCCAAAGGATGTTCCAGATTTTTTCTGGGGTTGCAGCGATTGTAGTTTTGAAATTGAGCTTTTCCATGGCAATTCAAGTTTGATTATGTAAACGTAGATGTCGATACAAAACTGGTTACTAAAAACCGTTCCAAAGCGGTGCAATTGCGACAATTTGAGGGGGTGGTTATGAAACGTTTCGGTTTAGTCTTCTATGTCAATTTTCGGGAGTTGAATCAATAAAAAGCGAAGGGTTGCAATTGATTGAACAGGCTTATTTATACTTAAAACTCAAGCTTTTTTTCAATTTTCTATCTAAGTTTTTATAGGTCTTATAGCTTGATCTATCTCCGGCCTGGCTTTTTCCAACGCGCTTCCATTGATATAGTTTTATTACCTTACGACTAAAATCACCCATGATCTTCGTCTATATTTTTTTTGGTCTTATTATCGCTTTGTTTATCATAGCTGCCCTGATGCCAAAATCTTACAATATCGAGAAGTCTGCTGTCATTAGTAAACCCGTACGGGAAGTGATGGATCGCATCGGCAACTTAAACGAATACTCAAGCTGGAATCCCTGGCAGAAAATGGATCCCGGTGCGCAAAAAACAATAACAGGCACACCCCATACACCCGGACATAAATATGCCTGGGAAGGAAAAAAAGTTGGCGCCGGGAGCCTGACCCTCCTGGATATCGATGATAAACATATTCACTTCGAATTGGAATTTCTACGTCCCTGGAAATCAAAAGCCAAAGACAACTGGCTGTTTGAACCCTGGGGCACAGCCGAAACTAAAGTGACCTGGCAAAATACAGGTGAGCTACCCTGGCCTGTCGCCAGGCTTATGGGACCTATGCTTTCTAAAAATTTATCACACCAATTTGGTGTAGGCCTTGAAAATCTAAAAAAACTCTGCGAGGGCTGAAATAGATTTTTCTGAATCTTACTGTTTAATGTTAAAGATCGGCCAGATCTGCGTTCTCTCTTCTTATCAATAATTCATCAATTCCCACAACAGCATAAACCGTCCCTACAGGACGGATGACATGTTCCGGGTTCGCCGGAGCTACCCATAAAACGTCCCTATGGGACGTATCAATGCGAAGCCAATGTTCCACCACACGCAACAATGATCGCGGATGATTTCACAGCATAAAACGTCCCTTCAAAACGTCGTGCCTACGGCACTCATATCGCTACGGTTCGTTTTTTGCTACCAAAACGCCGCCCCGCTGGGGCTTTATGCTTACGGATGTCGTATAAACCGTAATCCAATATCAAAAATTCATCAATTGCCACAAAAGCATAAACCGTCCCTACAGGACGGATGATGTGTTCGGGGTTCGCTGGAGCTACCCATAAAACGTCCCTATGGGACGTATCAATGCGAAGCCAATGTTCCACCACACGCAACAATGATCGCGGATGATTCGAATTTTTATCCCGAAAAGAATATGAAAATTTGGGATTCCCCCGCGTCCCATAGGGACGTTTTATGCTGTGAATTTGCCGACGTCAATGAACAATATTCGAAAATGTTTGATCTAAATGGTTCAAAACGTCGTGCCTACGGCACTCAAATTTGCCTGGGGTCGTTCGGGCTACCAAAACGCCGCCCCGAAGGGGCTTTGATCCCGAATGATTCAAATTGGTAGTTCAAACGGCATTTTTTATCGGAATTAATTTTTGCCCAATCCTAAAGACAAGATGATTATTTTAAGATCTAAAACACCAAAGTGCCGTAGGCACGACGGTATGGTAGAATACAAATTGCCCCAGGAGGAATGAACCCCGTAGGGGTGACGTTTTGGTGAATTCGTTATGAAAATATTTTATTCGAGAATGTTTTGATCATTACGCTGGTACAAAACGTCGTGCCTAGGCACTCAGATTAGCCGGGAGCATTCGGGCTACCGATCGATAACCAACGTCCCATCGGGACGTTTTATGCTGTGAATATGCCGTCGCCCATGAATAAACCGTAAACCAATATCAATAATATTCAATTCCCACAACAGCATAAACCGTCCCTACAGGACGGATGACATGTTCCGGGTTCGCCGGAGCTACCCATAAAACGTCCCTATGGGACGTATCAATGCGAAGCCAATGTTCCAC
>JAEZRB010000208.1 GCA_023412975.1 Bacteroidota bacterium
TTGCCGGTATTGGAGAAAGCGGTCATAAAAAGGCTTTCACCGGTTAGTATTCTTTTGCCGGCGCTAACCAGTTTGCCAAAAAATCCGGTAGGCTGCTGCGTAGAGCCGTCTCCAAAAATCGTTTGCATCTGGATGCCATCATCCATCATCATCATGGCGCCACTTTCGGCGATGGCGGTTTCGTTGGGATCGAGTTCGATCTCTACGAATTGTAATTCTTCACCATGGATCTGGAAATCTATCTCATGGTTGATACGAGGCCTGTTGTTCATTTGCTTAGTAAAATTTTTCCCAAAGATAAACTAGAGATAGCCACGGATTACACAGATTTCACAGATTGAAAGCCACGAAATGCACGAATCACACGAATTGTTAGCCACAGATTACACAGATTGCACGGATTGTTTTTTCTGCCTGACGGCAGAGGGGGGCCACGAATGGCACGAATCACACGAATTATTTTGCCACGGATTACACGGATTGCACGGATTAATATATGTATCCGTTTTTATCGAATGCGTCTATACCTTCCGTGCCCTTCGTGTTTCCTTCGTGTCCTTCCCTGGCACCTAAGAAAACTCGGCAATTGGGACTCAAAGCTTTTTTATATCTTCCCTTTACCAAAACCAACTGTATGGCAGAAGAACAATCCAAATTCAAACCATTTGTACCCGCCGAAACGGTTATGGCAGAACTCACGATCAAGTCGATCATCACCGGTGCCATTTTCGGGATCATCTTCGGTGCTTCCACCGTGTACCTTGCACTAAAAGCCGGCTTAACCGTATCCGCTTCGATTCCCATCGCGGTTATCGCGATCACCCTGGGGCGTAGGTTTTTGAAAACAACTATACTCGAGAACAATATCATTCAAACAACAGGATCCGCAGGTGAAAGTATTGCCGCAGGTGTTGTGTTTACACTGCCGGGGTTTTTGTTTCTAAGCGACCCGAACAGCGCGAATTATTTCAACTATTTCACCATCCTCATCCTCGCCATCTTTGGCGGCATACTCGGCACCCTGATGATGATACCCCTGCGCCGCTCCCTGATCGTAAAAGAACACGGAAGCCTGCCCTATCCCGAGGGTACTGCCTGCGCATCGGTATTAAAGGCGGGTGAACGCGGTGGAGATTTCGCAAAGACAGCATTCATGGGGCTGGGTTTTGCATTTGCCTATGCCCTGCTACAAAAGATATTTCATGTGATCGCAGAAACGCCTGCATTCTTTACCAGCCAGGCTAACAAAATTTTTCCTTCGGCACGCGTGAGCGGAGAGATCACACCTGAATACATGGGTGTGGGTTATATCATCGGCCCAAAGATCGGCGGTATACTGGTGGCGGGTGGTGTTTTGAGTTGGTTGGTGATGATACCTCTATTGGCTTCACTCGTTGATCCCACAATCATAGCCGCCCAGTTGGTAAAAATTGGATACCTCACCGATCTAAATATTGCGGGAGGTTCCATGGGCTGGGATCCTGCCACGCAAAACTTTGCAAACTGGTCTGATGCGATCTACAAGGCTTATGTCCGCCAGATCGGTGCAGGTGCCGTAGCCGCGGGCGGCTTTATTACGCTGATCAAAACCATACCCACGATCATTTCATCTTTTAAAGGCAGTATTGGTTCACTTAAACAAAGTGGGGTGGACGGAGTGAATGAAGGAAAAGCACCCAGAACCGAAAGGGATCTCTCCATCAAAGTGGTGGGAATCGGCAGCCTCGCCTTATTATTAGTTATTGCATTATTACCCCAAACCCTGATACCCGGTACCAATATTGGCAGTAAATTGTTATTGGGCCTGTTGGTGATCATCTTCGGTGCTTTCTTTGTAACCGTGGCCTCCCGTATCGTTGGTTTGATCGGCTCATCCAACAGCCCGATCAGCGGTATGACAATTGCCACCCTGATGGGAACCTGCTTAATTTTTATCATGGTGAAATGGACAGGGCATATTTATGAACCTATGGCGCTGGTTGTAGGTAGTATGATCTGTATCGCCGCGGCAAATGCCGGTGCCACTTCACAGGATCTGAAAACCGGCTTCCTTGTCGGCGCAACACCAAGAAGCCAGCAGATCGCATTGTTTGTTGGCGCCATCGTTTCATCTCTGGCCATCGGCGCTACTATAAAAATCCTGGATCAGCCAACCGCTGAGATGGCGGCGCAGGGTATTCAACATGCGATCGGCACCGATAAATATCCCGCACCCCAGGGCACATTAATGGCGACATTGATAAAAGGCATCCTCTCTTTCAATCTCGACTGGCAGTTTGTATTGGTAGGTGTATTCATGGCCATAGTCGTTGAACTCTGTGGTATCCGTTCACTGAGTTTTGCCATCGGTATTTATCTTCCACTTTCTACTACGTTACCCATTTTTATCGGCGGTGCCATCCGGGGCATTGTTGAATGGAGAAACAAAAGGAAAAATATTCAGGTCTCTCCCGAGGAAGAAGACCTTGGCAGGGGTAATCTTTTTGCAACCGGGCTCGTTGCAGGGGGCGCCCTGGCTGGTGTGTTGGTCGCCATTCTATCTTCTATCCCGGCGATAAGTTCGAGTCTCGGAAACGTCAACGCGGAACACGGCCTGACAAACGCCTTATCCGGTGATGGCTATAAATGGCTGGGCGTTGCATTTTTCGCGCTTATGGGCTTTACGCTTTATCGCATCGCGATAGGCCGGAAGAAATAAACTGGATCATATCAAAATAAATGATAAGCAAAGACCCCGGTAAACCGGGGTCTTTATTTGGAGGGTATGGATCAAAAATGAACCATTTTTGACTAGATCAAATGAAGTTCAACAACTCAAATTCTTTTCCCAGTATCGTTTTCGAATCGGCCTGCAACCATTTATCGAGTACCGTTGCATATACATTTTTGAAATCTACCTTGTGTTTCAGGTCTCCATCCTGCAGATCAGTAAGATCAGGCATGGGGTTAATCAGCCCTTTTTGTTTTAACCCGCCACTTATCAAAAACATATTGTTAGCAGCGCCATGATCGGTGCCGCCGCTTGCATTTTGCGACACACGTCGTCCGAATTCTGAAAATGTAAAAAGTAATACATCCTCAAACCGATTATTTTTCTTCAAATCCTTTACAAACGCTTTTACTGATTCATTCATATCAGTAAAAAGACGCTGCTGCTGGGCACCCTGGTTGATATGCGTATCAAAGCTTCCCGTCGATACGTAGTATACTTTTGTATTAATATCAGAGAAAATCAGCGATGCAATCGTGCGCAGGCTTTTGCCCAGTTCCGTGTTAGGGTATTCTGCCGAAGAAGGACGAATCCTGCTTTGTTTAAAAATATAATCCGCCGAACTCAGCGTTTGCGACATTGTTTTATATAAATAGTCCACAGTTTCTTCACTGGTTCCAGTATGTTGTTTTGCTACGTCACGAAAAAACTTTTCGTTGGCAGTTCCAAACAAACGCCTGGGATCTTTCAGCGCCATACCATTTACCTGGTTTCCTTTTAGGGCCGGGCTCAACACGTCATTGATTTCGATAGCCTGTGTTGGTTTGTCGCAACCATGACACTGCGCATCAAGATACCGTCCGATCCAGCCTGTATGAAGGTATTCATGGCTATGACTGGCTGTTTGCCAGATATCCATGCTCCGGAAATGGGATCGATCCGGGTTGGGATAACCTACACTGTTGATGATACCCAGGCTGCCATCGTCATAAAAATCCTTAAACGCATCCAGCACCGGGTGTAATCCTGCTTCATCAGTAAAACGCAACGCTTTTGATCCGGCAATACCAAGACCCGGCCTGGCCTTATGATAAATATCGTTGCCGATCGGTACCACCGTATTCAGGCCATCATTGCCGCCGCTTAACTGCAGAATCACGACTACTTTATTGCCTGGTGGCACAGTTGGCCTGCCTTCAAAAGCTTTCAAAAATTTCGGAAGCATCAGCGTGGCTGTTGCCAGCGAACCCACCTGGATAAATTGCCTGCGTTTAATTAACATATTTGTCCTTTATCAAATAATCTGAATAATTCAAACTATTAACTAACCTGGTACTCCGGCGTGCTCATCAACTGCAGTGTCACCGACCTGATGAAATTCTCGCGACTGGTTTCATCCGCATATGTTTTTACCAATGAGGGATCGACGGCGGTATTTGTTTGTAATAAAATACCAGCAATTCGGTTTACCAGGTCTTCGCGCTTTGTCTTTGAAAAAAATGCTGTATATTTTTCCCATGCTACATCCGCGTATATCGGCTTCCCGACTTTGCCCATCCTCTTACTCGTCTTTTTGGCTACCGAGGTTTTGGCAGCTGTCGCATCTGTTTCAGCCGCTGATCGTCCCATCATCTGATCGTCATCGGCTTTTGGTTCAATGTTTATTTCATCGGTGTCATTGATAAGACCTGGAATACGCAAGCGCAACATCAGCGTACTGCTATCGATCCAACTCTTACCACCAGCCCAGCCCGCTACATTGGGAGGATAAAAAAGCAGCTGGCCCAGCAAGCGTTGTATCACAATGAATGCCTCTTCATTGTCCACTGTCATCGGCAACATACGTCTAATACCTACCAGTAACTCCACCGGGGATTTGATCCTGTTCCCGACGTTCTTTTCGTCATAAAACCAATCGCTGGTAAAAATATCTTCCATCAATTCGGATATGTCATAGCCATTTTTGTAAAACCGGTCTGCGAGCCATTCTACCTTTTCTTTATCCGGTTCTTCGTTGACAAAATATCGGTAGATCTTATTGGTGATAAACCTCGCAGTTTGTGGTTGCGAGAGTAAAATATCAAGTACATCATCCC
>JAEZRB010000212.1 GCA_023412975.1 Bacteroidota bacterium
GCTGTGGTATCCTGACACATCGATACATTTCAACTACGGCCAGCAAGTACGAGTCTCCAGGAAAAATAAAGCAAAGCCCCTGTAAAAGTATAAGTCATGGAAGCCGCGCGGGTCAAAGGTTTTGACAACTAATCCAAAATTTTATTCCGGACAGCAATGATTCGAAGAACAAAATTTGAGGATGGATTATTCAATTTCAAAGCTGGCTTGGGAAGGATTGAGACGTTAATAACGGGGTTTGGCCCATAACTAAATTATCAGAAAGGATTAACTATCAATTTCTTCGTGATACTCGTCGTCGGTATTGATATCCCAAATATTTGATTTATCCTTTCTTCCGGCGATGATATTGTCGACTGCCGCAATTGCCGTAAGCATGCTATGATCAGTGTTGTTATACCGATGCATACCATTTCTCCCAATTGGAAAGAAATTTTCAATGCTGTTAAGAAATGACTGAACTACGGAAAAGTCCTTATAACTTCCATAATACGATGGGTAGGCTTTTTTTACACGGACAACTGTGGTATCTTTTACATTGGCAGCTTGTAAAATGTTCATCTTCTCCATTTCTACAATAGTTTGAGAAGTAATCTCTTCGTCTGACTGTTGCCAAAAAGCATCCGATTCATTGCAAAAATATTCTACTCCTATCCATTGGGAATCTTTTTCTTTTACCATAAAGGGACTCCAGTTGTGGAAGAACTGCAATCTACCAGCTCTAAAATGGTTGTCCTGAACATAGATCCAATTATCAGTAACCGGTGTTCCATCCTCTTCACAAAGTGACAGATGTCCCGTTAATATTCCAACAATTAAAAAATCACGGTACTCAAGGCGCGTCGCGACATTTTTTACATTTTCAGGTATTAAAAGCTTTTCACAGTTTTCTATCAATTCCTTAACCGGCATAGTTGAGAAAAAATAATCGCCCGTCAAATTTACTTTACTACCTTTCTGTGTCCCAGTTATCTCGATTGATTCTATTCTTTGGCTGCCATCACCATATATTCGGGTAACTTCGGAATTCAGCAATATACTTCCTCCTCTTTTCTTAATTTCCTCTGCAACAATCTCCCATAGTTGGCCAGGCCCGAATTTAGGATAAAGGAACTGTTCAATAAGGCTCGTACTCGTTCCTTTCTGATCGATACGCTTATTACTTGTAATACTTGACTTAATAAAATGTTTTATTAGTTTACCAACATTTAAATTTTTAATCCTCTGCCTTCCCCATGACGCGGGTATCTTATTGCAAGGAACGCCCCAAACTTTCTCCGTATAATCTTTAAAAAATGTTTCATACAACTCTTTGCCAAACCGATTTTGAAAGAACTGCTCGAGGGTTTCTTCAGGCTTTCGAGGAAAAAGCTTAGCCCTGGTATAAGAAAAAATAACACGTGTAGTTTTATGTAACCCAAACTTACGTAAGGTGCGGATCGATAGGTGAAGTGGATAGTCAAATAACTTTTTGTGGTAGTATACTCTTGATTTTCTTGGGCGTACCATCATAATTCTATCATCATTTGATATCGAATGACGTACAACAGGGTATGAAGCATGCTTTTGCTGATATTGAATTTGAATTTTTTCGTCAGTAAAACCAGGTTCTAACGGAAGAAACGATAACCACCAGTTAATCACTTTCGCTGATTTAGAAAAAAATCTGTGACCTCCTATATCTATCTTATTTCCTTTATAATCGATCGTTTTAGAAAGTCCTCCCACTTGGCCATCAGCTTCAATAATAACAGGGATAATATCAGTCCTTGTGAGCAACTCGAATGCCGCTGTTAAACCGGCTGGGCCTGCTCCAATAATGATTGCGGTTTTCATAAAATAGATTTTGGTTTGGTATGCAACAGTGAGCCTACAATGCACGCGTAAACAACATATTCGCCTAAGGTTCTCTGCATTGGCAGAAACAAAAATGGAACGCTATTTAGTAAGAACCCAGCCATAATTCCAACATAGTAGACTTTCTTAAATGAAGGAGGCCGGTGACTGGCTATCAGTAACAAGGGAAATATCCACTGCGTAGTATTATAATTAAAGCGATGAATGGGTGCAAATATATCTGAAGCCATGTAAATGCAAAAGCCCGCTAATGCCACGTTGTAAATGGTAATTGCCTTTGCTGGATAATACTTTTTTAAGAATAAAAAGAAAATTACAGCCATAAAAACAAGTCCTGCGGTGTATAAAGCCCAAAGGGGAAATTTCTTTTTCAGAGCCACTTTTATTAAAACAAAAATATTTCCGTTCTCACTACCCTCCGTATATTTAAACGCTCGGGAATCTTTTTTAACCTGTTCCATATCCCAGCCTTCCCAAAAAGGAAACTCAGGATCGGGTTCATACCTGACAGAGCCAAGTTCCATGCCTTGATGCAACTTAATATGTTCGACGAGAGCCTTACGATAATCGGACCAGTACACTCGAGACATACTGCTTCCAAACGCAAGAAAAAATATGACCAGAGCGGATATAAAGAAAGAAAGTAGATATCTCCTGGGGAATCGACAAATCAAAAGTAAAAAAGGTAAAAAAAATAAGCCCGCTGTTGGTCGAATCAAAATCATTGAAACGGCAAAAATTGCTGCAAGCGATGCATTTAATACAGAGGGTGACCGTGTCAGAAAAAAATAGAAAAGCATGGCAAAAAGAGAAACAAAAATATACATCTGACCTTGCCAAACATGTCGGGTCCATGCACTTGTAAAAAGAAATAAAAGTCCAGTGAGTAACACCACTGTTTTATTTCTGCGGGTAGAAACCATGAATAATGCTAAAACGACCATTATAATAACCGCCAGGTATTCAAACGCCAACCAAAGTCTGGATATAGCTCTTTGCGGTAAATTCGCGACCGGATATAATAGTTGGTGAAAGTAGGGAGTAGCTGTAGCCATTGAGAAAGGAAGAGGAGTAATATTCTGGCGATCGTAGTAGCGGATACCGTCGGAGGATTTCCACTTGTAAAAATATGGTGAATGGCCATCCATCTGCAAGCGGGCGCCCACCACCCTGTTTCGCAAATCACCTGGATACTGCTTTTCCAACTGGATATCCCTATAAATACTCCAGCAGAGAGTCGTTATCGTCAATGCAATCAGAATAATCTTCTGATAATGCCGTATAATAATATCCTTATTTATCGATTATAATTTCGAACGCAATGATACTTAAAATGATAGATAAATCACTTATTGTAAAGATGAATGATTACGAAATCGATGGTTATTATATTATGAAAAAAACCGCAGTCGCTGCCTTTTATCCTTAATCTATCTTAACTAATCAACTTCTTTTCCCTCGCCCAGCCGAGGGCTTTTTGGAACTGTTCTTCCTCAGTAAGATTGGTATTGTCGAGCACGATGGCGTCATCGGCTTTTCGGAGGGGACTTACTTCGCGGTGCGAGTCGATATAATCGCGCATTTCGAGGTTAGCCTTTACCTCTTCAATAGTTATGTTGGGATTTTTCTCGTACAACTCTTTGAAACGACGTTCCACCCTTACTGCATTATCAGCGGTCATGAATATTTTTAATTCCGCTTTGGGAAAAACAACGGTTCCGATATCACGGCCATCCATCACAATGCCTTTTTTTGCGCCCATTTTTTGTTGTTCGGCCACGGCAAATTCGCGTACCTCCCTGATGGCGGCGATCTCGCTGACCTTTTCCGCGATCACCAGGTCGCGGATCACATATTCCACATTTTCATCGTTGAGATAGATCTCGCTTTGCTCCGCCTTTTCATTGAAATGAAATTCGAGATGAATTTCTTTCAGCGCCTTCTGCACTTCTTTGGCATCGGTCCAGTCGATATGGTTTCTTAAAAAGTACAGGGTGATAGCACGGTACATGGCACCACTGTCAACATATACATAGCCGAGTTTTTTTGCAAGCTGTTTGGCCAGGGTGCTCTTACCGCAACTCGACCAGCCGTCGATGGTTATAATTATCTTTTTTGCCATTTGTTTTCTTCGATATGCCTGCGCAAAAATATGGGTATTATTTGGCGGAGTGGCCGGGAAGGCGGGGAGACGGGGAGAAAATTGAAAATTTCTATCCCTTATAAAGATTTTTTCGCAATGCCAAACACCAACCTGTCAAAACAAAAAAGGAGCGTTTTAAAAACGCTCCTGCTAATATTTATGATGCATAGATCAATTTGCTTTTGACTTCGTTTCCACTTTCTTAAAGGAAAATACAAGCTTGGTTTTATCCTTATCCAGATCCGCTTCCAGCACATCGCCAGCTTTCACATTCATATTCAATATTTCTTCGGCCAGCGGGTCTTCCAGGTATTTCTGGATCGCGCGGTGCAGCGGACGTGCACCAAACTGAACATCGTATCCTTTCTCTGCCAGGAATGATTTGGCATCTTCGGTCAGCGTAAGGCTGAAGCCCAGGTTGGCCAGTCTCTTCATCACACCCTTCATCAGGATATCGATGATATTGAAAATATTCTCTTTGGTCAGGCTGTTGAAAATAACAACATCATCAATACGGTTCAGGAACTCCGGCGAGAATGTTTTTTTCAAAGCCTTTTCGATCACGGCTTTATTTGCCTCATCTTCATGTTCCATCCTGGCCGATGTAGCAAAACCGACACCTGCACCGAAATCTTTCAATTGACGTACTCCAATATTCGAGGTCATAATGATGAGTGTATTCTTAAAGTTCACCTTACGGCCCAGGCCATCGGTCAACTGACCATCATCAAGAACCTGCAGGAGGATATTATAGATATCCGGGTGAGCTTTTTCAATTTCGTCAAGCAGGATCACGCTATAAGGTTTGCGGCGTACCCGTTCGGTGAGCTGACCACCCTCTTCGTATCCCACGTATCCCGGAGGCGCTCCAATCAGGCGGCTCACCGTGAATTTTTCAATATACTCACTCATATCTATACGAACCAGCGCGTCTTCCGAATCAAACATATACCTGGCAAGTGCCCTGGCCAGCTCGGTTTTACCGACACCGGTAGGACCCAGGAATATAAATGTACCGATCGGCTTTTTAGGATCTTTCAGACCAACACGGTTACGCTGGATCGCTTTCACCACTTTCTGGATTGCTTCATCCTGGCCGATCACCATTTCACGCATATCTTCCGACATCTTCTTGAGCTTCTCAGTCTCTGCCTGTACCATACGTTTGACAGGAATACCCGTCATCATACTTACCACCTCGGCAATGGCCTCTTCGTCGATCGGGTAGCGTTTATGTTTGCTTTCTTCCTCCCAATCCTGTTTTGCTTTTTCCAGGTCTTCGGCCAGGCGTTTTTCTGTATCACGAAGTGACGCAGCTTCTTCAAACTTCTGGCTTTTGACCACTTTATTCTTCTCGTTCTTCACATCCTCGATCTTCTTCTCAAGATCAACAATGTTTTGCGGAACGTTGATATTTTTCAAATGCACCCGGGCACCTACCTCGTCCATAACGTCGATAGCCTTATCGGGCAGCAGGCGATCGGTGATATAACGATCGCTCAGCTTTACGCATGCGTCGATCGATTCATCGTTGTAGGTTACATTGTGATAGTCCTCGTATTTAGATTTGATATTGTTGAGGATTTGGATGGTTTCCTCCACGCTTGGTGGATCGACGATCACCTTTTGAAAACGACGATCGAGTGCCCCGTCTTTCTCGATATACATTCTGTACTCATCCAGGGTAGAAGCGCCAATGCACTGGAGTTCGCCCCTGGCAAGTGCGGGTTTGAAGATATTGCTTGCATCGAGCGAACCACTGGCGCCACCTGCTCCTACGATGGTATGTAACTCGTCGATGAACAGGATCACGTCCCGGTTCTTTTCCAGTTCGTTCATGATCGCTTTCATTCTTTCCTCAAACTGGCCGCGGTACTTGGTACCTGCTACCAGGGCTGCGAGATCAAGCGAGATCACTCTTTTATCAAACAATACCCTTGATACTTTTCTTTGCACGATGCGCAGCGCAAGGCCTTCCACGATCGCCGTCTTACCCACACCGGGTTCACCGATCAGGATCGGGTTGTTCTTTTTACGGCGCGAAAGAATCTGCGATACCCTTTCAATCTCCGACTCACGACCCACGATGGGATCCAGCGAACCAGATTCGGCGAGCTTGGTAATGTCGCGTCCAAAATTGTCGAGTACGGGGGTTTTGCTTTTTACGTTAGCACCCTGCTTTGAACCCTTTTGCTGGGAATATTTTTTCTCATCCTCAAAATCATCGTCATTCTCATCAGTGAATTCTGCGCGGGGGTCGCTGGATTTTACAATGCCAAGTTCCTGGCGGAAAAGATCGTAGTCCACGTCGAATTGATTTAAGATTTGAGTTGCAATGTTTTCCTTGTTCTTTAGTATCGAGAGCATCAGGTGCTCTGTTTCTACCGTTGTGCTCTTTAACGCCTTAGCCTCCAGCACCGTGACACGGATCACTTTCTCAGCCTGTTTTGTAAGAGGCAGGCTGTTGATATTAGCAATATTCTTACCGGTCTTGTCCTTTACCGCTAGCTCGATTTCTTTTCTGAGTTCATATAAATCGACATTAAAGCTCTTTAGTATGCGGACGGCCGTATTATCTCCTTCCCGGATCAACCCGAGCAGGAGATGTTCGGTACCGATAAAATCATTCCCCAATCGTAGCGCTTCTTCCCTGCTGAATGAAATGATCTCTTTGACCTGTGTTGAAAAATTATTATCCATAAATTAGATAATTAGTTGTGTTACAATATTAACAAATATATTTGGTTCCCTGTTCTCCGTAATTATAAACGGAATGTTGATAAACTAAGTTGTATGAAAGTCAAAATAGATACCAAAGAAAGATTTCATGCCATCACGCTGCCAGGCGGCTCGCTTTCTGCTACTATGACAGAAGAACTGGATGCTTGTTTACTCCCCTACCTCCAAAATGACGTTAAAAACATAGTGTTAATATTAAAAGACATCACCGACACCGATATTGCTGCGGCAGAGAGGCTTGTAGCTATTCAGCAAATCTTCTATGAAAATAATGCTTCTTTTGTGATTTGCAGACTACAGCGCCAGGTTGAAGAATTTCTTGATAAAAGTGAACTTTTGGAGCTGATGAATGTTACGCCCACCGAAAGTGAAGCCTACGATATCGTTCAGATGGAAGAGATCGAAAGGGAACTGATGAACGACGATGATCCACCTGCATGATATTTCCCCCCTCTTTTCACGTCAAACGATTACAGTATCAGCACTTTTGCCACAACCTGCATAGTTCGTATTTTAGCTTATGCTCGCTGTTACCATCCTTGGAAATAACTCAGCCGTACCGGCTTTCGACAGACATCCCACCAGCCAGGTGGTGACCATGGATGGTACCAACTTCCTGGTCGATTGTGGTGAAGGCACCCAGATCCAAATGATCAACTACAAGATCCGCCGAAGCCGAATATCACATATCTTCATTTCACACCTGCACGGGGATCACTATTTTGGACTGATTGGCCTTATTAATTCATTTAGTCTCCTGGGCCGCCAGCAGGAATTACATGTGATCGGTCCGGCGCCCCTGCAGCAATTGATCGAACTGCAACTAAAAGTAGCCGACACCACGCTTTGTTTTGATCTTCATTTCCATACGATCCGCAATGAAGGCCTGCTGGTGGACAACGATAAGTTTGCGGTAAAATGCTTCAGGACCAACCATCGCATCGAATGCTATGGTTTTGTTTTTATGGAAAAGAAGAAACCACGCCGCCTGATCCTGGAAGCAGTCAGGGAAAATAATATCCCTTTGCACTTTTATGAACGGCTTAAGGAAGGCGAGGATTTTGTAACAAGTGTGGGTGAAGTGATCAAAAACGAATGGGTGACCGAAGCCGCACCGCGGGGGAAATCATACGCTTTTTGTGCAGACACCAAATACCATGAAGATATCATCGCGCATATACGCGATGTGGATATGATCTATCACGAGACAACTTACCTCGATAATTTTCGCGAACGGGCTGAACTGCGTTTTCACTCCACAACACGACAGGCGGCAACCATTGCGCAAAAAGCCAATGTGAAAAGATTGCTGATCGGCCATTTCAGCAGCAAATACGATACGCTAAAGGAGTTTGAATCAGAAGCCAGGGAGGTATTTCCGAATACGGATCTGGCGCTGGAGGGGGTGACGTATAGGGTTTGATGCTAGATACTAGATACTTGATGCTGGATACTTGATGCTGGATCTATTCACAACTAAGACATTTTATAGGTAAGGGTTATGAGCCCTCTCTCTCAGGGAGAGGGGGTTGGGGGGAAACTGTCGGCCTGTCCGCCGATGCCATAGCGAAGGCGGGATGTTGAATCGTGTTTACTTATTTGGTTGTTGATTAATCCATTGATAAAACAGGGGGAATTCGCGGCGCCAGGTGGGTTCGTTGTGCTGGCCGTTGTCGCGGATCACGGCCTGCATTTTTGCCTTTGAAACTTTGCTCATCTGCTCATAGGCTTTCAACATATCGGGTACCATGGTTTCACCTTCTAGTTTACCTGCATAGAAATAGATTTTCGATCTGACCTTTTTTCCAGACAAATTGATATCATCAAATATGCCTGGCGCCACCCAGAAAGCCGGTGAGAAAATTCCTGCCGCCCCAAATATTTTCGGGTATTTCAAAACGGCATACAATGAAATCAATCCGCCCATGGAACTGCCGGCAATAGCAGTATTGTCTTTGCTTTTCGCGGTGCGATATTTTTTATCTATATATGGCTTCAGGGTCTTAACCAGAAAATCTACATACTCCTTTCCTTCGCCTTTGTTGGACTGGCTCATCGCCCCGATGCCTTTCAGTTCAAAATCATAAGGACAATATTCATTCAGCCGCTTATTCCCACCATGGTCCACTGCCACAACGATACAATGATTGTCATGACTACCCAGCGAATCAAGATATTCATCTATACCCCATTCACCGCTGTAAGATGTTGCATTGTCAAAAAGGTTTTGGCCATCGTGCATATAAAGTACCGGGAAACGCTTGTCGCAGGAATCATAGCATACCGGCAGGTAGATCCATACCCTGCGGGTTCTTTGAAGTGAGGGAATCAGGAAAGCCGTATCGATCACTTTGACGTTCCTGCTCGCTGTGCTTTTTGGCGTTGCCGTTGGAAAACGATCCGACCATTCCTCAATAGTCAATTCAATTTCATTATCCGCTTCAACCTTCAACACACGATTTGCGGTTGGAGCACCATCTTTTTTTGATTCGGCTTTATCCCATCCGCCACGGGTAATTTTATATTCATAAGAACCTGGAATAAGTTGAAGATCTATGAAATAATTATCGGCTGAATCTCTGTGGAACATAAAATTCTTATCCTGTGGATTCCAGCCATTAAAGGATCCAGCCAGGTAAATATTACTTCCAGAAGGATGAAATGCCGGCAGGTTTATTATTCGCAGGGTCGTCTTGTGTTGGGCCATAGCCGTTAGGATGCAGAAGGAAAACAGAATGGTAAGCCGAAGTTTTTGCATTCGGAGTTTGCTTTAAGGTTGCTTTTTAGTCTGCAATAATCACAGATCCTTCTCCTTCATCAGTTCCCTGATCTTTGCCTGCAATACCGGACTAACCGGCCAAACGGGCTGACGGAATGTATTCTGGCAAAGACCCATCTCTGATAGATAAGCCTTTACTCCGCTTGGACTACCTTCCGCAAAAAGAGAATTGATGATATCGGTATAACGGTAATGAATTCGGGCAGCTTCTTTGAAATTACCTTCCAGGCAAAGTCGGGTCATTTGGGCGAAGCCTTTGGGGTAGGCATTTGCAACCACCGAAGTCACACCTTCTGCGCCGAGGGCAATCATAGGCAGGGTAATCGCATCATCACCACTGATAACCATGAAATCGTCCGGCTTGTTTTTGATGATCTGCATTACCTGGTCAAAATTTCCGCTGGCCTCTTTGGTGGCAAACACCTTTTTACATTCCCTGGCAATACGAAGCTGGGTTTCCGCGGTCATGTTTTGTCCCGTACGCGCTGGTACATTATACATCATGACCGGCAGCGGTGAAGCTTCATCAATCTTTTTATAATGTTGGAAAAGCCCTTCCTGGTTGGGCCTGTTATAATAGGGCGAAACCGATAGTATCGCGTCATAACCTGAAAGGTCAAAGGTCCTGAACCCCTCCAGCACTTCTTCCGTATCATAGCCACCTATACCGGCAACAAGGGGCAGACGTCCGGCTACTTCTTTGGCGACGAAAGTGAAAACATCCTGTTTATCTTTTCCCTTTACGGTAGCGCTTTCCCCTGTCGTACCCAAAACAACAAGATACTCTACCTGTCCTTCAATCCAGAATTCAATAAGTTTTTTGAAACTATCCCAGTCAATACTTCCGTCGGCATGAAAAGGCGTAACAATGGCGATCCCTGTTCCTTTGAATTTTTTCCTCAATGACATCTAAAAATATTTGTAGAAATGATTTAACACCGTCGATTGTCAACTTAAGCCACGCTTTACTATAGCTCGTCCCAGAAACCCATTTTACTAAACTTCTCGATGCGCATATTGACGCGTTCTTCGGGAGAGTATTGTTTGAGTTGCTGTATCACCGACACCAGGTGATCGCGCAGGATCGAGGCCGCCTGGTCATAATCCCAGTGTGCCCCACCAACAGGCTCGGGTATAATGCCATCGATAAGTCCAAAGCCCAGCATTTTGTCGGCCGTAAGTCGAAGCTGTTCTGCGGCCACTTCTTTGTTTTCCCAACTGCGCCAGAGTATCGAAGAACAGCTTTCGGGACTGATCACCGTGTACCAGGTATTTTCCATCATATATACACGGTCACCAACACCGATGCCGAGAGCGCCACCACTGGCGCCTTCACCGATGATAACACATACAACCGGCACCTTTAGCCTGATCATCTCGTATATATTGCGGGCAATCGCTTCACCCTGGCCCCTCTCTTCGGCTTCAAGGCCGGGAAATGCTCCGGGTGTATCAATCAGGGTAACAACGGGCTTGTTGAACTTCTCAGCCAGCTTCATCAAGCGAAGCGCTTTTCTATATCCTTCAGGATTGGGCATGCCAAAATTCCTCATCTGCCTCATCTTGGTATTTATACCTTTTTGCTGGCCGATCATCATCACTGTTTCACCATTCAGGGTCGCAAAACCACCTACCATTGCCTTGTCATCTTTTACGTTGCGGTCACCGAAAAGCTCGACAAAATTCTCTGTCATCTTTTCGATATACTTCATTGTATATGGCCGGTCGGGGTGACGGCTAAGCTGTACTCTTTGCCAGCTGGTGAGACTTTCTGTGATAGCCTTTCGCTTTTCCAGGATATTTTGATCCAGGCGCTGGATCAAATCGCTCATATCGATCTTGGTCTTTTCCTGGCGATGTATCGCGCTCTCGATCTCTTCGATGAGGTCTTTCACGGGTTTCTCAAAGTCTAAAAACTGTCTGTTCGCGTTGCTTGGCATAATGGATAAATGTGCGGCTAAATTAAGGATAATATAAAATTACCACCCTGGGAGGCCAATTAAGATAAAATACCGGCTGGAATCAGCCGGTACAGTGATATTTTAGGTGGACAGAAAATTAAGTATTCCTTCCCTCACCAAACTATAGATCGTGACAGGAGGATTAAATCATGGAACGGTCGCGAAGCAAAGCCGACTTAGAAATATAAGTCTGACCCGGCACATGAATATAAAGACAGGTACCATCTTTCAGCGTGTTGATGATGCTTTTTGCTACACGAGCCGGAACAGCAGGACATCCCTGGCTGCGGCCAAGATAGCCTTGCGCATTGATAAATGATTCACTCACATAAGGCGCACCATGCATCACGATCGCCCGCTTCATGGCTTTATCGTTAATACCTTTTTCCATACCCGCCAGCCGTAGTGAATAACCGTTGCTGCCCTGGTAGGTCTGCCCGGTTACATAAAATCCGGGGCTGCTTTGATACGAGGAAACTTTATTGGAGAAACGCGTTGCCCATTCCCGGCCAGAGTTGCGGCCATGCGCGACAAGCGTATTGAACAACATTTTATAATTTTCCATGTCGAGCACATACAAACGTTTCTTGTTACTCGACTGGCTGAAATCGACAATGGCTAAAACTGACTCGTTGCGAAGTTTTCCATCATTTTTCAATTTTTCCCAGCCCTTTACCGCGAGGACAAATGCCTCCCGCTTCAAACCGGCCATATCAAGTTCGAGGCTATCGTAAACGGCGGTAGCGTTCAGGGAGCGACCGGGATCAACTTCAGTATTAATGACAGATGCCACCGTATTTCCTTTGATCAGTGGGGATTTCGCAAATCCGAAACCCATAAAAACCACACCGGCGAACAGAGGAGCTGCTATCTGAAAAAGGTTTTTCATTAGAGTCTTCATAGGCTGCAAAGTTGGAACAAAATCCTTTTCGATGCTTAATTATATTGGTATTTGCTGCCGAAAATGTAATTCTCTTAACATTTACGATAAGGTGATATAAAAAACAATTCTGAAGAATATGTATAGCACTGGAAAACAATAAGGGTTAGAACTGAAGTAATTACGTTGCGGAGTGCTGTTAAGGGCTGGTGTAGGTACAAAAAAAGAGGGGTGGATAGAAATCCTCCCCCGGTTTTTAAAATCCAATATCCTATGAAAATCTACTGGAATGAAGGCAAAACCAATACCAATTTTTATTAAACGGGAATCCCGAAGCCAGTGAGTATTATTTTACACACTTGATTTAAAAGTGAAGAAAATAATGGGGAATACTATTCATCGAAAAACCCATTTTGATTCAGCCAATTAGAAAAGACTGCCGCCCGGTCCGATTTCTAAGTGTTTTTCCATGTAGTTTTTATGGGCATGTTGTTTGTCTTAATGCGTTTAGCCGGCACATACTAACCAACTTCTGCCGCAACAAATATAAAAATCCCAGACATGGAAATACGAAGAAATGAAGCGACACTCAACCGACCTGAAGGGGACCGCGTTTTGAATGCGCCATACCTGTTTATCGATACCCCTTCTTTTATCGAACAGGTAAAACAGGAAAAAGCCTGGGAGAAAAACGACCGCAACGGGATTACTGTTTTTAAATCCGACCAGCTAACCATCGTCGTAACTGCACTTCAGGCCGGTGCGGAAATCACAGAGAACACCGTTGACGGTTTGCTGACAGTACAATTAATGAAGGGCGATGCCCGTATAAAAACCCCGGGTGGCGATATTAATATGCAAGCGGGCCAGATGATCAGCTTTCACCCAGGTGTGCCCCATTCAGTAACGGCGATCTCAGATGCCGTGTTCCTGCTTAGCAACTACACGATGGATGAGAAGAAATGATCGCCAAAATATATTAAGCGGGTTTATTATTTAGTTCTTTGTTGGGAAATCCTACCATAAACACGGAACCTTTTCCCGGCTCACTCGTAGCGGTAATAAAACCGCTGTGCTTTTCTGCGATCTTTTTACAAATAGAAAGCCCGACACCTGAGCCTTCAAATTCATGATAGCTGTGCAGACGTTTAAATACTACAAAGATTTCCTTGGCGTAGTTTTCATCGAATCCAATGCCATTGTCTTCTATTGAAACCACCCAATAAAACGAGGCCACAGGATTTTCCACGTATTGTCTCAGGTCTTCAGCTTTCATTTTTACCGCGGAAATCCGAATCTCCGGAGGAGTATCCTTTTTCCTAAACTTGATGGCATTGCCCAGCAGGTTGTAGAATAGCTGTTGCACCAGTCCCGGTATAGCCCAGATAACCGGCAACTTAGAAATATGAATAATAGCTTTTGTTCTTTCGATCTCAATTTCCATTTCGCCTTTTACTTCAATAAGCAGGCGGGTGAGGTCAGTTAACTTGAAATCAGAGGAACCCATCGAATGTCTCGAAAAACTCAACAGGTCGTTGATCAGGGATTGCATTCGCTTTGATGACCCGATGATCTTCTGAAAATACTTTGTGGTCTCTTCATCATGATTATTTCTCATCAATATCTTATCGCTGAATACCTGGATCTTGCGTAAAGGTTCCTGCAGGTCATGTGAGGCTACATAGGCAAACTGGTCAAGCTCTTCATTGACCGCTTTCAGGTGAGCGTTGTTCTCTACGAGCTGTGCATTGAGGAGTTTTATCTTTTCTTCAGAAGCTTTTCTTTCCTCGATCTCTTTTTGCAGGGAACGATTAGCTGCCAGCAGTTTCTTTTCGTGTTGCATCAACTGTTGGTTTTTCCGATACAATTCTACAAACACCCCCACTTTTACCCTCAGCAAATCAGGATTGATAGGCTTATAAATATAATCCACACCACCGGTACGATAGCCCTTGAAAATAATGTCCTCGTCGTAGTTATGCGCGGTAATAAAAATGATGGGAATGCTCTTCAGCTTCTCCCGTTCATAGATGATCGCTGCGGTCTCAAAACCATTGAGGTCGGGCATCTGCACATCCATCAGGATCAGGGAAAAATCGTGCTGCTGCAATAGAATTTTAAGCGCCGCCCTGCCCGAATTGGCTTTTACGATCGTGTAATTATCTTTTTCCAGGACGGCTTCGATCGAGAACAGGTTATCTTCCCGGTCATCGATGACCAGAATCTTGATATCCGTTTTTGCAAGTGTACGATGTATAGAAGCTGTATCCATCTGTGCCTATTTATATAACCACACTCTCATAAGCGATAGCAACTGGTCCATTTTTACGGGCTTGGTTATATAGTCAGAGGCGCCTGCTTCAATGCATTTCTCCCTGTCGCCCTTCATCGCTTTGGCCGTCACGGCAATGATGGGGAGCGAAGTATTTTTATGCTCACGTCGAATCTTCTGCGTGGTTTCATACCCATCCATTTCCGGCATCATGATATCCATCAGCACGATGTCGATATCGTCGCTTTCCTCGAGTATACTCATTGCCTCGTGACCACTTTCGGCAGTAACCGTCTGAATTTTATAACGCTCGAATGCCGTTGTCAACGCAAACAAATTACGAACATCGTCATCAACCACCAACACTTTCTTATTAGTGAGCACATCGTTTTTCGATCGTAGGTTTTCGATCAAACGCCTTTTTTCAGGCAACAGGTCTTTGTGATCGATATGCAGCATCATGACGGTTTCCTCGAGTAAAAGGTCGAGCGAGCTCACATCCTTAAGTAAGATCCGGTTGGCAAACTGCTTCAATTGCGTTCTCTCTTTCGGTGAAAAATCACGGGCAGAGTACACCAAAATGGGGATCATTTGCTTTTTGCTGTTGGTGCTGATCTGTGACACCAGTTCGAGCCCACTGATATCTGGGAGCATATAATCCACGATCACACAATCGTATTCTTTTTCCCTGATCATCTGCAAAGCACCATGGCCGGTACTGGCTACATCTATGCCGATAAGATCACCATTTTCCAGGATACGGCTCACATGCGAGGAATCAAACTCGTTGTCCTCGATGATCAGCAATTGCTTTTGCCTGATACTATTGAAGCTTACAATATCACCGAACAAAACATCCAGCGCATCGGTACTAAGCGGCTTCAAATTAAAACTACGGGCCCCGCGGTGCATGGCCAGCAGGCGATTTTCTTCGCCTGATATGAGGTGAACCGGGATATGCCTGAAATTAATGTCATTCTTAAACAAGTCGAGGATACGCCAGCCACTGGCATCGGGCAATTTCACATCAAGCGTGATCGCGATGGGACTGAATTTATTGACCAGGTCGAACACTGACCCGAAACTGGTAGCCACTACTACCCGCAGGTCAAGTTCATGCGCTTTTTCGATCATGATCTTTCCAAAACGCGGATCATCTTCGATCACCAGTACTACCTTATCACCGGCAACGATATTGTTTCGATCATCTCCCATTTCATTGATGATCTCGTTGAGTGCATCGAGGTCTTTTGCTTCATTTTTTTTGATCGTCGGGACAGACTGAATGATCTCAGTCTCCTCCATCCCCTCTCCCAATTTATACTCGCTTATTTTCAGTGCACTTTGTTTTTCCTTTTTCACCATCCCCGGGTTATAATCGATCGGCAGGTATAAGGTAAACACACTTCCCTCCCCTACCTCACTCTGGAGTTCGAAGGTACCACCCACCACATCGGCCAGTCAGCG
>JAEZRB010000256.1 GCA_023412975.1 Bacteroidota bacterium
TATATTCATAAACCAGCTACGCGAAAAGATCGGGGTCATGTTTGGCAACCCCGAGACCACTACAGGTGGTAATGCGTTGAAATTTTACGCGTCCGTGCGGCTCGATATTCGTCGCAGCACACAAATCAAGGATGGCGATGAAGCAGTAGGCAACCGGGTAAAAGTGAAGGTCGTTAAGAACAAGGTAGCCCCACCTTTCAGAGCTGCTGAGTTCGATATCATTTTTGGAGAAGGGATCTCTAAAACTGGTGAGATCATTGACATGGGTGTTGAGTTAGGAATTGTTCAAAAAAGTGGTAGCTGGTTTAGCTACAACAGCGATAAACTCGGCCAGGGACGTGAGTCTGTGAAACAGTTGCTGACCGATAACCCGGAGCTGGCAAAAGAAATCGAAGGAAAGATCCGGGAAAAAATCAAGGAAGTACAGGCTGTATAAAATTATTCACTGCCCGTATGGGCCGGTGGGTGTGTTAGTGAGTAAGTCGTCTCGCCTCGGGCAGGACGGCTTTTCATTTTTTAGTTATAGACCCATACGGTCAATGTTTAAACATTGTATATTTGTCTACCAATCTAGGGGGATTAATAGCTGATGCCCCGAACAAAATTTTTAAGATGACGAGATCAAAACGTCCCTGGGTTAAGAAAGTATCATTAACGGTGTTGTTACTGGCTGTCGCAGGTGCTGCTATTTACTGGTATGTAGCCACCGAAAAGTTTGCCGACACCAAGGATCGGGAGGCGGCATATACCGTTAGTGCCGATGCTTTTATAAAGGAATTTGAGAGTGACGGCAAGGCAGCTAATGAGAAGTATGTAAACAAAATCGTAACAGTTAATGGCAGGGTTTCTGAAATAGAGGCGGCGGATACTACGGTGAATATAAAATTTGTTGACAGCACTACCGGTTCCTATGTCATATTCAATTTCCAGGAACAGCACAGCGGCGAAGCAAAGACTTTGCAGGTGGGTGATTCGGCGTCGATCAAAGGTTCCTGTAGCGGTGGAATATACAGCGAGATACTCGGCACCCAGGCCATCAGTTTTAAAAGATGCACATTAAACAATTGATAAATACCATAACACACACACAAAAAAAAGCACCAATGAAAAAAACAGTTCTTATCCTCGGCCTTATTGCTTACACCGGCATTCTCTTCGCGCAGAGAAAGACAACCACATCGGCCATCGTTGCATTTGATGCCACCACTTCACTCGATGCGCTTCCCAAAGCGGAAAATAAAACCGTGATTGGCGCGCTCGACACCAACACCGGCGCTGTTCATTTTGAAGCGACCGTGAAAAATTTCACATTTAAGAACCCAACCATGCAGGACCATTTTAATGGTGAGAAATGGTTGAACTCTGACCAGTTTCCGAAATTTTCATTCAAAGGAAATATCATTGATCTTTCGAAGGTGAATTTCAGTCAAGATGGTACTTATAACGCTGAAGCGGAAGGCATACTTGATGTAAAAGGTAAGGAACAGAAAATCAAAGTACCTGGCACCATCGAAGTAAAAAATGGCGTTATTACGCTCAATTCGGATTTTACAATCAGCTTAGCCGATTTTGGTATCACCGGTGTGCCTATCGATGGTGGTAAAGTTGCCAGGAAACCAAAGATCACCGTGTCGGCAGAATTTAAATAAGCAGGCCATCTTTTTCTTCTGACCTGTTTGGAGGCCAATATGTAATTTCATATTGGCCTTCTTTTTTTAATTGATCTAAACAGGTAACCAGGAACATGAATACAAGAACTCTGGCAAGTCGTAAGCGGATCGCATTGGTGGCACACGATAATATGAAGGATGAGATAATCGAGTGGGCGATCTATAATAAAGTGGCGTTGTCCAAACACCAGCTCTTTGCAACCGGCACTACCGGCAGTTTGCTGGAGGCAGCGCTTGATCAACCCATCTATAAATTTCTCAGCGGGCCTTTAGGCGGTGATCAACAGATCGGCGCGAGTATTGCGGAAGGAAAACTGGATGCCCTGATCTTTTTTTGGGACCCGATGGAGGCCCAGCCGCATGATCCCGATATCAAGGCTTTACTCCGCGTAGCGGCCACCTGGAATATTCCCACTGCCTGTAACCGCGCTACTGCTGATTTCCTGCTCACCTCACCGCTCATGCACCAGGATTACGAGACCATCCTGGTGGATTATTCTGCTTATACCAATAGGAGGTTGAAGTGATTTGGACCCGATAACTATCGGATTTGGAATTTGGGATCAATGCTCTCAAGATACGTTGGCCTAAGAAAAATGGTGTCAAGAATATAATGGAGTAAGCCGTCTTAAAGCGAAGGTTAAACGAGCAGGCAGGATAGCTGGTAAAACGGAACTCCGTTCCGTTCTTGCTGGCCGGAACGGGAGTTCCGGCATCCAAGGGCACCGATGAAAAAAAAGTACACAAGCGCCACGAAAATTAAGAAAAGCCACTTTGAGAGTATTCCGGACAGCAATGATTTGGAATTTAGGCCGATAACTTAAATAAAAAACCTGGCTAATAAGGCCAGGTTGTTAGTTTGTATGGACAGTGTGCTTGTAAACTATATTGATTAATGTTTCAGGAACTTCAAACCAAAGTCAAATGAACGGTTGGGGGATTTGATGTAATACACGCCGGCAGGCAGATTGTACAAATCGAAATGAACGGTATTTTTTCCAGGTCCCACTTGCACTGATTCTTTAATAACCACGCGACCTGCATTGTCTATGATATGCAGATCAATTTTTTCTTTTCTTTCTGCCACAAATGAGAGATTGATCTCACTGGTAGCCGGGTTGGGGAACAATCCGATACTATTTTTAGCCGCAATTGCTATACTGACGATCTTGGAGTAAGTAAACCTGCCATCGATATCGCGTTGTTTCAGGCGATAGTAGATTGGACTTGCTTTCAATGAAGTCACGCCTGGATCGGTGAACTGGTAATTATGTGTGCCTGGCCTGTTGTACGATAACACGTTTCCGATTGCATGGAACTGAACGCCATCAATACTTCTTTCGATAATAAATGATTCCGTAGCTTCCTCGTTGGCTGTTTTCCAATTTAAAAGTGCATCTTCATTTTCAAGTCTTGCTTTAAACTCTACTAATTGAAGTGGAAGAACCGAAGAATAATTGATCACCCATAGTTCACGGCCCAGCTCAGTCTGCCTGATACTTGCATAAATATGGTTGTCGGTTTCCACCAGTTCCTGTATATCGCCCTCACCAGGATCGCCCACGCCCTGCACGATCATTGTTCCTGAAGGAGAGCCATCACTTTCCCAGGTTTTGTAACCGCTAACACCGTCATTGCCGGTAAATATGAGTTTGTTAAGTAATTTGGAGAAATTGCCTGCAGCACCGCTTTCTGCACCGGGCCATACATCTTTCACCAGTACCGTGCCTGCAAGTGTTCCATCGCTTTTCCAAAGTTCAGCTCCTTTTTGTCCGTTATCGGCAGAAAAGAACAAGAGGCCGTTCACATTTTTAAGGTTGAAGGGGAAACTACCATTAAGACCATTCCAGATATCTTTAACCATCATAGTACCTGCCACGGTGCCATCGCTTTTCCACAATTCTGTTCCGCTTGCACCATTATCAGCTGAAAAGAATAAAGTACCCCCTACGTTGATCATGTCGAAGGGATAGCTGTCCTGGCTGCCTGGGAATATATCCTTTACCAGCTTAGTTCCAGCCGCGGTGCCATCACTTTTCCAAAGCTCAACTCCCGTAGTACCATCCGTAGCGGCGAAATACAGCATCCCGTTCAAATTCGCCATGGCCTGCGGATAGCTACTGCCGGAGTAGGGGTTAATATCTTTTACCATCACGGTTCCTTCTTCGGTACCATCGCTTTTCCAGAGCTCAACTCCATGCACACCATCATCAGCGGAGAAATACAGGGTGCCGTTGATATTTACAAGTCCGGAAGGATTGCTGCTTAAATTACCTAGCCTGATATTTTTGACCATGTATGTTCCTTCCAGCGTACCATTACTTCTCCAAAGTTCGTTACCGGCTACACCATCATTGGCTACAAAGAAAAGTGTGTGATTAACTGGGGTGAGATAGCCGATGCTACTGCTATATGTGCCTGGCCTGATATCTTTCACCAGGACGGTGCCTGCTTCGGTGCCGTCGGTCTTCCAGAGCTCCATGCCGTACACACCATTATTGGCCGCGAAAAAAAGAGTATTGTCAACATTCGCCAGGTAGCAGACATTACTACTGGCGGCGCCTGGGTTAATATCCTTAAGCAAAGTAAAACTCTGCGCAGTTACGATGTAGGAGAATAGTAGAGGGCAAAAAACAAGTAAAAGTTTTTTCATACCGTACAGGATATTGGAAGGTGGTTGGATACCCGGCTTAAATATTCCAAAAAATCTTAATTGGTTTGGATTGTTTGGACGTATCTAATGCCTTGACAGCAAACTACTCCATAAACTGCGTCATAAGCAAAATTTAGACGAAGATTTCCTAAAAATTAAGTAGTAATCCAACACGCTAGCAAGGAAAATTCCCGCGCTTGTAGTGAAATTTCTATTTAGGATTTGCAAACTCAGTGTTTCCCCTTAGAAACCACTTATTGTTTATTTACCTTGATCACTTTTCTTATGTTTTCTCCCCTGATCTCTAGGTAATAAACGCCCCTCGCCAAATTGCTTATATACTCTGTTACCACAGTTCGACCCTGTAAGAGATTGTACTGGCCAAACCGGATCAGTCGTCCACCGTTATCCATCAATTGCCATTTGATTTGCTCCTGGCGTGGTAAACTGATAGAAAGATTCATTGCTGCCTGAACAGGGTTGGGATATAACACAATGGAGGTTTTTTCCTGCGCGATATCGATCGATACGATCTTAGAATAAACATAACTTCCGTCGAGGTCCACCTGGCGGAGCCGGTAGTAGATCGTACGCGTATCAATGGAGGTAATATTTGCATCGGTATAATCATATTGATGACTACCCGTAGTATTTGTCGCATTTAATGATCCTATTTGATGAAAGCTGAAGCCATCGAGACTTCTTTCAACCAAAAAATTATCTGTGTTGGATTCGTTCTCCGTTGTCCAACGGAGTTTGCCGTCACTGTTCTGCAGCCAGGCTTCGAATGTCAGCAATTCAAGCGGTAGTCCAATTTCAGAAGGCATATTGGCCGCCCATACCTCCATGCCCAATGCATTCGTGGTTATCCCGGCAAAGATTTTCCCGTTTGCCTCGATGATCGCGTTTTTAAATTCATAAAACTGGATCGGCAGGGCATCACCACTACCGTTTACGATATCCTGCACCATTCGAGTGCCTGCCAGAGTGCCGTCAGTGATCCAGATCTCGTTGCCATGTACGCCGTCGTTGGCGGTAAACATCAGTTTATTTCCCACTATTGCGAAGGAATTGATATCGCTATTACCGCTTCCTGCATTGATATCTTTGATCAATTGTGTTCCGCTGAGTGTGCCGTCCGTTTTCCATAATTCCCAGCCATGGGTATTATCGTATCCTGTAAAAAAGACCTGCCCATTAAGACTGGCCACAACTTCAACTGTATTGAAATAAGAATTGTCCCTGGGTTTGAGTAGTATAGTGCCAGCGGCAGTACCATCACTTCTCCATAATCCATCAGTCTCAAGGAAATAAAAATTGTTGCCCGCAGCCACGCCATGGTTATCGAAGTTGCCTCCGAACAGCTCTGCTATCATAACCGTACCAGCTGTAGTACCATCGCTTTTCCACAATTCATTTCCTTCGGTTCCTTTATATACCGTGAAAAACAATGTTCCATTGACGTTGACGAAATTATTTAATGCATAGTCCGAACCAGGATAAATATCCTTCACCAGCGTTGTGCCAGCGATTGTACCATCTGTTCGCCATAACTCGGATTTGTAATAGTCATCTGAAGCGAGGAAATATACATACCCGTTCATACCTGTAAAACCCTGCGGGTTGCCACTATGTGGCGTACCGGTCTCCAATCCTGAAGTAGACACGCCGGGAAAAATATCTTTCACCATCACCGTTCCCTCAGGTGTACCATCTGATCTCCAGAGTTCACGCCCTGCAATACCGTCGTTAGCATTAAAGTATAAAAATCCATTGTAGCTGTAAAAGGAAGTCGCGGCACTAGAACCGGGACCAGCGTAGATATCTTTTACCATCACAGTTCCACTTGCAGTACCATCACTTTTCCAAAGCTCGGCGCCATGAACACCGTCATTGGCTTTGAAAAACAAAACTCCATTCACGTTGGTAAACAGTTCGAGTTCACAACCAGCCGAACCGGGAAAAATATCTTTCACCATTACTGTTCCAGCGACCGTGCCATCTGTTTTCCATAACTCATCACCGTGGGATCCGTCATCGGGTCTGAAGAATAAAACACCGTCTACATTGGTAAAATTGAAATATGAACTGCCGTTAGTGCCGGGGTTGATATCTTTTAACAGGGTGAAAGGCTGAGCGAAGAGGCTTGATTGCAGGGATAATAGCGCAATCAGGGTAAATGCAGGGTAGAATTTTCTTTTCATAGCCGAGGTTTAAGATTAGATAGGAGTTAACTCCGGCTTTTCAAGAAAATTGATGGGCTAAATATAGATAAAGTCTTTTGTGAATTCTGCGCGTTTCTGCATTATTATTTATCCAGATTGCGTAACCCAATAGCTTTTAACAAGTTAATATATGGTGCAAGGCCATCTCGGGGGCCGGTATTTCTGTAAATTGCAGTATGGGTTTTAATCTTCATGCTCCATTTCCACCGGCGGGCGACCAGCCTGAAGCCATCCGGCAATTGACGGAGGGCCTGCTGGAAGGCGAACGTTATCAGACACTTTTGGGGGTAACGGGTAGCGGAAAGACCTATACGATCGCCAATGTGATCCAAAATGTACAAAAACCAACCCTGGTTTTAACACATAATAAAACACTGGTGGCCCAATTATATGGAGAATTCCGCCAGTTTTTCCCGGATAATGCGGTCGAGTATTTCGTTTCTTATTATGACTACTACCAGCCCGAAGCCTATATGCCCGTGAGTGGTGTATACATCGAAAAGGACCTGAGCATAAATGATGAACTGGATAAGCTTAGGCTTAGAGCGACATCAAGTTTGTTGAGTGGCAGAAGGGATATTATAGTCGTAGCTTCCGTTAGTTGTATATATGGAATGGGTAATCCTACAGACTATGAGAGTGGGATCATCCGTATCAATAAGGGTCAAACTATTTCCCGCCAGGGTTTCCTGCACTCGCTTGTAAACTCATTATACAACAGAACTACCCTGGAATTCAACCGCGGTACATTTCGGGTAAAAGGTGATACGGTAGATATAAACCTGCCATATGTTGATTATGGTTATCGCGTCACATTTTTTGGAGACGAAATTGAAGAGATCGAAAGCATGGATGTCGTGACAGGCAAGCGTATCGCAAAAATTGAAAATGCGGCGATATTTCCAGCCAACCTTTATGTTGCACCTAAGAATATCATGCAGCAGGTGATCTATGAAATACAGGACGAGTTGTATGCACAGGTTGAATATTTCAAAGCATCCGGCAAGCTGATCGAAGCACAGCGATTAAAGGAGCGGGTGGAATACGATCTCGAAATGATCAAGGAGCTGGGTTATTGCAGCGGAATTGAAAACTACTCCCGCTTCTTCGACAGGCGTGTGCCGGGCACGCGACCGTTTTGCCTGCTGGATTATTTTCCCAAAGATTACCTGATGGTAATCGACGAAAGCCACCAGACCATCCCCCAGGTGAGTGGGATGTACGGCGGTGACAGAAGTCGTAAACTGATCCTGGTGGACTATGGATTCCGGCTGCCCTCCGCGCTGGACAACCGCCCCCTGAATTTTCATGAATTTGAATCACTGATCAACCAGGCCATCTTCGTGTCTGCTACACCTGATGATTTTGAACTGGAAAAAACAGGTGGCGTTGTGGTGGAACAGGTTGTAAGGCCCACGGGCCTACTCGATCCACCTATCGAGATCAGGCCCAGCATCAACCAGATAGATGATCTGCTTGATGAAATTGATAAAAGAGTTACTAAGGGTGACCGGGTATTGGTGACGACGCTTACCAAGCGCATGGCAGAAGAAATGGATAAATACCTGCATCGCATCAATATTAAGTCGAAATATATCCACAGTGAAGTGGATACGCTTGAAAGAGTAGAGATACTGCGACAACTTCGTCTTGGTGAAATTGATGTGCTGGTGGGTGTAAACCTGCTGCGTGAAGGTCTCGATCTGCCGGAAGTTTCCCTGGTAGCCATTCTTGATGCCGACAAAGAAGGGTTTTTGAGAAATGAGAAATCATTGACCCAGACTGCAGGGCGTGCGGCCAGGAACGTTGATGGTTTGGTGATCTTTTATGCGGATAAGATGACCGAAAGCATGCAGAAAACGATCGACGAGACCAACCGTCGTCGTGAAAAACAGATCGCTCATAATATTGAACACGGCATCACTCCCAGGACCGTGGTTAAATCCAGGCAACAGGTGCTGGCCCAGACATCTGTATTGGACATAAAAGGTTATGATCCTGCTAATCCTTATGCTATTGCGCCGGATGAAGACCTGGTGACCGTGGCGGCTGAGGACCAGGAGGAATATAAGACCATTCCCCAGGCCGAGAAAGCTATAGCCCGCGTCAAAAAACAAATGGAGAAAGCGGCACGTGACCTGGATTTTATGGAAGCGGCGAGATTACGCGATGAAATGTTTCAACTTCAAAAGAAGCTGGAGGAAATGAAGAAATAACCTAGTATATCTACGAGTGTCCGTCTGAAAATCTCCCTTTTTTGTCAACTTGCCCCGCCTGTTCATTGCACATACAAAAACTTGGATATATCTTGGTTGTCGATCCAAATAACCAATAGAAAAACCGATTAAATCCATTATTGTATGAAAAAACGTGTCCGCAAGATTGCAAACTTCTTTGCATTCAACCTCTTGTTTTTTGCACTTTATCTGAATTTCATTCACAAAGACAACGCACCAACCTCAACTGTTGACGTGACTGTGCAGCCGAAAGCAGCTACTGCTTTTGGAGGAACCGTACCGGTACAACATCCTGAGAAATATCTTGTACAAAAGCAATAATTTTTGATCTGCCCGGTCTTAAGTTTTTTCTTTAACCAAAAACAAAACCAACAAAGAAGACCCGTTGCTTAGCGCAGCGGGTATTTTTTTGGCCATTGGGGGAGCTACTGACAGGTATTTCCATGCGGAATCCTGAAATAGCTAACTTAGCTGCATGGCTAAAAAGGTTTTCTTACTGGATGCATATGCCCTGATTTTCCGGGCTTATTACGCATTAATTCGTAGTCCGCGACTTACATCTAAGGGAAAAAATACAAATGCTCAATTTGGATTCACCAATGCGCTGGTGGACCTGCTAAATAAACAGAAGCCCAGTCATATGGCTGTTTGTTTTGATACGCATGCCCCCACCGAGCGACATACTGATTTCGCAGATTATAAAGCCAACCGCCAGGACGCGCCGGAAGATATCCTGGAAGCCGTTCCCGATATCAAGAAGATCATCACGGGATTTAATATACCCTGCGTAGAAAAAGACGGGTTCGAAGCAGATGATGTGATTGGTACCCTGAGTAAACAGGCCGCCGCGGCAGGCTACGAAGTTTTTATGGTGACCCCGGATAAAGACTATGGCCAGCTTGTATCAGATAAAATAAAAATATATAAGCCTGGCTACCAGGGTGGTGATGTGGAGATTCTTGGTCCCGAAGAAGTATGTGCCAAATGGAATATTAAAAATGTATCGCAGGTGATCGATATCCTTGGCTTGATGGGTGATGCGGTGGATAATATTCCAGGTATTGCCGGGGTAGGTGAGAAAACTGCAGCAAAACTCCTTGCGGAATACGATTCGATTGAAAATGTACTTGCCAATGCCGATAACATAAAAGGTGCACTGGGAGAAAAGATCAGGAAGGGTAAGGATAATGCAATACTGTCCAAGAAGCTTGCTACGATAATCACAACTGTACCTATCGAGTTTCATGAAGAAGATTTCCTGGTACGTGACTGGGATATAGATAAGCTGAAAGAAGTGTTTACAGAACTTGAATTCAAGACCCTTGGTAAAAGATTACTAGGAGAAGACTTTTCACTTGTATCGGCTGGAAAGACCGTCGTTAGTAAAGCGATACCGCAAGGTGTTCAAACAGACCTGTTCGGAAATATTATCGAAGCCGATAGTAGGACGAGCGTGGAACCGGCGCCTGTAAAGACTGAGATAAAAGATGAGTCGGAAGATGGTGGAGTTTTAGCTATTGATAAAAATATTCATAATACGCCCCATCGTTATGAGGCGATAACTGGTGAAGAGGCTATTAAGAAACTTGTTTCTGAATTAAGAAAGCACAAAGAGATCTGTTTTGATACGGAAACCACCAATATCGATGCGAATGACGCTGAGCTGGTAGGCCTGAGCTTTTCAGTTAAGCCGGGGGAAGCATATTATGTACCCTGTCCTGCGGACCAGGAACAGGTAAAAGGAATTCTGGCTTTGTTTGAGCCTCTGTTCAATGACGAGACCAAAACCTGGATTGGCCAGAATACGAAGTATGACCTTCTTGTATTGAAGTGGTATGGCATGGAGGTCAAAGGCCAATTGTTCGATACCATGCTGGCTCATTATGTGATCGAACCGGATGGAAAAAGAAGCATGGATGTACTGAGCGCCAAGTACCTGGGTTATGAACCGGTGCATATTGAAGAGCTTATTGGGAAAAAAGGAAAGTCGCAGGGTAATATGCGGGACGTGGAGCTTGAAAAGATCCGCGACTATGCCGCTGAAGATGCGGATATCACGTTACAGTTGAAATATGCTTTTACACCTTTATTAAAGAAGCACGAGGTAGAGAAAGTCTTTAATGAGGTAGAGAACCCGCTTGTAAAAGTGCTTACCGAAATGGAATATGCAGGTGTAAAAGTCGATACAGATTTTCTTCATGAATATTCAAAACAACTCGAAAGAGAAGCAAAAACGGCGGAGGAAAATGTTTACAAGCAGGCAGGCGTTCGTTTTAACCTCGCATCGCCCAAACAACTGGGAGAAGTATTGTTTGATAAATTACAACTCGATCCCTCTGCCAGGAAAACAAAAACCGGCCAGTATCAAACCGGTGAAGACGTGTTGCTAAAACTCGCAGCGAAGGGTCACACGATTGTGGATGATATACTCGCTTTCCGAGAGCTTACCAAATTGAAATCTACCTATGTTGATGCGTTGCCACAGTTGATCAACCGGAAAACCGGGCGTGTGCACACAACTTATGGACAGGCAGTAGCAGTAACCGGACGTCTTGCCAGTAATAATCCTAACCTGCAGAACATCCCGGTGAGAACCGACCGGGGAAGGGAAGTGCGAAAAGCTTTTATTCCGGGTGATGATAAACATATCTTGTTATCCGCCGACTACTCGCAGATCGAACTAAGAATTGTTGCAGCTATCAGCGGTGATCCGAATATGTGTAATGCGTTTAAAAGTGGAAAGGATATTCATACCGAAACCGCGGCTAGGGTTTATTCAGTTGAAGAAGCTGCCGTCACCAAAGAAATGCGTTATAAAGCCAAGAGCGTCAACTTCGGCATTATTTATGGCCAGGGTGCATTTGGTCTGGCGGATAACCTCGGTATATCCCGTACGGAAGCGAAAGAAATCATAGAGAAT
>JAEZRB010000010.1 GCA_023412975.1 Bacteroidota bacterium
ACTACACCCAGCCCGGCTTTTACCCGATTAAGCTGGAGGTGACGACGCAAAGTAATTGCACGAGTTCGTTCATGGATACAGTTCTGGTATATCGTACCCCTTCACCAACCATCGAAAGCCGTGATACCATTTGTCTCAACACTGCCGAACTGTTCCAGGGCTTGTTGGCTGTACCAGACACGCTGACTAACTGGCAATGGAGTTTTGCAAATGGCCAGTCATCCAATAATCAAAACGGAAATGCAACATATACAGCATCCGGCAATTACACGGTTAGTTTAACAACAACCAACAAGATCAATTGCTCGGCAACGACCACAAAATCGATACATGTGCCACCATTGCCTACAGCAACTCCTGTACAGGATCCGCTTACGATCCCGGTTGGTACGGGTACCAACCTGGCGATGACTTATACAGGCAATATTGTGGCGTACAACTGGCTGCCAACTACAAGACTTAATTGTACTGATTGCCCTACACCATTTGCTAACCCGCAAAATACCACCACTTATAGAGTAGGCGTTGAAGACCGGTATGGTTGTGTCAACTCGGGAGAGATAACCGTGATTGTAGTGTGTGGAAAGGAAAATGTAACTATCCCGAATACTTTCTCACCAAACGGCGACGGACGTAATGAAGTATTTTATCCCAAAGGCACAGGCCTGTTCCGGATAAAATCGATGCGTGTGTTTAACCGCTGGGGTGAAATTGTATTTGAGAAAAGTGAATTTACTGCCAATGATCCATCGGCAGGATGGAATGGCACCTATAAAGGCAAACTCGCAAGTCCCGATACTTATATCTATACGATGGAAATACTTTGTGAGAACAACGCTATTATTCCGGTCAAAGGAAACGTGACCCTATTAAGATAACGAGGTAATGAAAAAAGTACGAAACCAAATAAAGCTATCGCTGCTGTTGCTGGCAATAAATATCCCAGGATTTTTATTGGCACAGGATATTCATTTCTCGCAATTTTTTGAAACACCGCTGCTGAGAAATCCTTCGCTGGCGGGGATCTTCAGCGGCGATTATCGCGTGCAAATGGTGTATCGCGATCAATGGGGTAGTGTAACTGATGGATACAGGACCGGCTCACTCAACGGCGAATACAAATTGCCAATTGGAAAAGCTGATGATTTTCTCACGCTGGGTGGGCAGATCCTCTTCGACAGGGCAGGTACCGCCGCGTTGACGCAAACCAGTTTTTTACCGGTGATCAACTATCATAAGTCGCTGAGCACTGAACGCAACCGTTATCTATCGGTTGGATTTATGGGCGGTGTGGTCAACAGGAGTATTGACCGTTCTAAAATGATTACCGATGATCCAAACGGCGAGCCTACTGTTGTACCAAGTTATACTTACATGGATGGTAGTGTTGGGCTTAGTTATAATTCCGACCTTAATGCAAACCCCGATAATAATTATTACCTGGGCGTCGCGTATCATCATTTTACAAAACCAAAGAATTCTTTCTTCCGCGATCCTTCCATCAAACTAAATCCCAAGTGGACAGCATCGGCTGGTTTTCGTTTTAGTGTTGCCGAGTTCGCCTATGTGTCATTGCTGGGTGATTATTCGATGCAGGAAAAATACCAGGAGACGATCGTCGGTGCATTGTATGGCCTTAAGATCGGGCCTGAAATTGAGAATCCAAAATACACCATCCATGCTGGTGCATTTATCAGGTGGTCTGATGCTATTATCCCTGTTGTTAAACTTGATTACTCCGGTTTTTCGTTCGCTTTTAGCTATGATGCCAATATCTCTAAACTGAAGCCTTACAGCTATGGCCGTGGTGGCTATGAATTATCGGTTTCCTATATCGGATTTACCAATCGCGACAACTCGAGCCTCAACGCCGTTAGGTGCCCGAGATTCTAAACGCGCTTTCCAAGTATCCCCTGGACATTAAATATCCGTTAAAAAATAAACTTCCCCCTGTTAATCAAATGGTTATCAATACCGTTTATTTTCTGGGGATTTTACGTTGCACAATTAAGAAAAAGGGTATATTATTGAGAAATAAAAGTAATTTTGTTTCGTTGAAAAGACTTCTACTCATACTACTTGTTTTGGTTACCGTTTTGCATGTGTCCGCACAGGATACACGCAACCCGGCACCGCCTGCAAAGAAGATAAGTTTTTATCCCAACCCTGCTACTTCCTTTATCACTTTTGACCTGCAGGATAATTTTCAACAAGGCCTTACACTTACCGTGTTTAATTTTATGGGCAAGAAAATGTCGGAAACACAGGCAGTCAATGCGCGGACTGTTCTTTCCCTGACCGACTTTAGCCGTGGCACTTATATTTATCACCTCGTGGATCGAAGTGGTAAAGTGCTCGACACTGGAAAATTCCAGGTGGCCAAGTAATCGCCAACTTTATTTCATAACATCTCAAAGTACCTGTACGATCAGGAACTTCAGGTATTGTGTATTGTCCATTCCCCTGATAATAGGATGATCAGATGCCTGTGCCTGGAAAGTAACCTGCCTTAATTTTCTTCTCGCATCTTTCGCGGCCATATCAATGATCTGCATGAAAAGATCGGGATCAACCAGGTTGGTACAAGAGGAAGTGACCAGGAATCCACCCGGACGAACCAGTTTCAGTCCGCGCAGGTTGATTTCTTTGTAACCTGTTATTGCTTTTTGAATCGTTTCCCTGCTTTTGGTAAACGCAGGCGGATCCAGCATCACCACATCATATTGCCGACCTTCTTTCGACCATTGTTTCAACGCGTCGAAAGCATTGACCGTTTCGAATCGGCATATTTTCTCAAGGCCGTTCAATTCCGCGTTTCGGGTAGCCTGTTGCACCGCGTTATCAGAAATATCAAGTCCCAGCACAGACCTTGCACCATAGTGCGCCGCATGTATTTCAAAAGTGCCGGTATATGTAAAGGCACCTAAAACTTCGGCATCTTTTACGATATGCTGAATAGCCCTGCGGTTGTCGCGCTGATCGAGAAAGTAACCTGTCTTTTGCCCATTTGCAATATCCACATGAAACTTCAGGCCGTTTTCATTGATAATAATATTGGTGTCGAAAGCCGCCGACAGGAATCCCTTTTGCTGGGGCAGCCCTTCCAGTTCACGAACCGGCACATCATTTCGTTCATAAATGCCCCTGGGATTAAAAATTTGCTCCAGCGCTTTGACGATTGAGGGTTTCCAGGTATCTATACCCAGCGCGAGGGTTTGAATAACGAAATAATCGTTGAATTTATCAATGATCAACTGCGGCAGGCCGTCTGCCTCACCAAAAACGAGTCGACAGTTCTCGGTATATCCAATTTTTTTACGGTAGTTCCAGCATGCCGTCAGCCGGTCGAGAAAAAACTTTTCATTGATTTCGTCTGTTTTTTGACGGGTCAGGAGGCGAACAAGAATTTGTGATTTCGGGTTGATATACCCTTTACCTACGAATTTGCTTTCATGGGTCAGGACTTCCACCGTATCCCCGCCCATGAATTCACCCTCCACTTTCTCCACTTCGTTCTTAAAGATCCAGGGGTGGCCATTTGCAATACGCTGTGCGATTCTCTTTTTCAGGTAAACTTTTGCCATCATATAAATGTTGCAAGGTAAATGAAACCGGGAATTAGTTCTTACCGCCAGCCAGTCTGTGCCGATGCCAGTTAGAGATATCATTGGTAAAAGGGCAATTCCTGTGAATACTGTCACCTTCTTTCGGGATAATGCCGCTTATTAAGCCATTTTGTCCCGAAGGCATCCCTTGGCAGTATTATTGACAACCTTACTTTTGCAATCAATTTGTACAGAAATGACAGAAAAAGAATTGAAAGAGAAAAAGCCCGAAAAAACTGATAACAGTTTGGATATCAATTCAGATGAATCATTAAGCGGATCTACCCACCTGAACGAACCCGTACAGGAAGAGTCGGCCCTGGAAAAAGCGACCGAAGAGCTTAAAGAAGCCCGCGATAAATACCTCCGCCTGGCTGCTGAGTTTGACAATTTCAAGAGAAGAAATGCCAGGGAGAAGATCGAACTCATTCAGACCGCCGGTAAGGATGTGATTTATGACCTGCTCGAGGTGCTGGACGATTTTGAGCGTGCTGAGAAACTTTTCGAAACTGATGAAGATATTGACAATGTGAAAAAAGGCGCCATCCTGATCCTGAATAAATTGAAACATGTGCTCCAGCAAAAAGGATTGAAACCGATGGAATCGATTGGTACGGATTTCAACGCCGATCTTCACGAAGCGATCACGGAAATTCCTGCACCAAAGCCCGAACTGCAGGGAAAAGTGATCGACGAGCTGACCAAAGGTTATTACCTCAATGATAAGATCATCCGGCATGCAAAGGTGGTAGTGGGTAAGTAATGCATTAGCTCAACCGGTGCTTCAGGCGGCTTGAGGATAATTGTGTTTCAACCTGTGGCAAAATGTTCATAGCTTAATTTATATGTCAAAAAGAGATTACTACGAGATTTTGGGTATTTCAAAAGGCGCAGGTGCGGATGAGATAAAGAAAGCTTATCGCAAAGTTGCGATGCAATATCACCCCGACAGAAACCCGGGGGATAAGGCAGCCGAAGAGAAATTTAAAGAAGCCGCCGAAGCCTATGAAGTGTTGAGTGATGCTGATAAGAAGGCACAATACGACCGCTATGGACATGCTGGTGTAAGTGGCAATGGACGTGGACCGGGTGGTTTTGGCGGAGGTATGAACATGGACGATATCTTTAGCCAGTTCGGTGATATTTTCGGCGACGATGTCTTCGGTAGCTTTTTTGGAGGCCAGCGCCGCAGTCAGCGTGGCCAGGGGGTAAGGGGAAGCAATTTGCGGGTAAAACTCAAGCTGACATTTGAAGAGATCGCTAGGGGCGTCAGGAAAAATATTAAGGTAAAGAAATATGTACACTGTAGTACCTGTTCAGGTTCTGGAGCCAAGGACAAAGGCAGCGTACAAACCTGTAAGACCTGTGGTGGAAGTGGCCAGGTAAGAAAAGTGCAGAATACATTTCTTGGGCAGATGCAAACCGTTACCACCTGCCCATCCTGCAACGGCGAAGGCACCACCATCACTGCGAAATGCGGAACCTGTAAAGGTGAAGGTCGCGTGTTTGGGGAGGAAACAGTTTCTATCGATATCCCTGCTGGCGTACAGGAAGGTATGCAGTTAAATGTAACCGGGAAAGGAAATGCCGGTGAAAGAGGCGGCTCTACCGGCGACCTGATCGTACTGATAGAAGAAGAACCGCATAAGGATCTGCAGCGCGATGGCCTGAATGTGGCATACGATTTACATATTTCCTTTCCTGATGCGGTAGCCGGCGTACAGGTGGAAGTACCAACCATAGATGGCCGGGCGAAAATTAAAATACCGGCAGGCACACAAAGTGGTAAAGTATTTAGGTTAAAAGGGAAAGGATTCCCTGCTGTCAACTCTTATGAAAAAGGCGATCAACTGATACAGGTAAATGTGTGGACACCGCAATATGTTTCGGCCGAAGAGAAAGCCGCCCTGGAGAAAATGAGCCAGTCTCCGAATTTCAAACCACAGCCAGACAAAAGTGAGAAAGGGTTTTTTGACAAGATAAGAGAAATGTTTTCATAATGAGGCCCGCGCGAAGGGGTCATCATTTGAACGGATATATTATAATCTGACTATCTTAGCGAAGGCAGGGTCGGATTGATTAATCATTACAAATCATAACGATATATGAGTTTTAATTCTGAATTTGAAAAATACGCGGTCAAGCATCGCAATATTTCCAGCAATACATTGCATAGCTATGCCTCACATCTCGTCACTTCGATGACACCAAATATTATCGAAGAGCGCCCTATGAATGTTGCCGTCATGGACGTTTACAGCCGTTTGATGATGGACCGTATCATTTTCCTGGGATACCCTGTCAATGATGAGATCGCGAATATCATCACCGCCCAGCTACTGTTTCTCGACTCCGCCGACAGGACCAGGGATATTAATATGTACATCAATAGCCCGGGCGGCAGTGTGTACGCCGGTCTTGGTGTGTACGACACTATGCAGTATGTAAGTCCCGATGTGGCAACCATCTGCATTGGCATGGCAGCTTCGATGTCGTGCGTCTTGCTGGGTGCGGGTTCCAAGGGGAAAAGAGCTGCACTCAAACATTCCCGGATCATGATGCACCAGCCCAGCGGCGCCATAGGCGGCCAGGCCAGTGATATCGAGATCACCGTGAACGAGATCAGGAAGCTCAAGAAAGAATTGTACGACGTGGTAAATG
>JAEZRB010000083.1 GCA_023412975.1 Bacteroidota bacterium
CCTACTCCATGCTCGCAGCACATAGCTCGTTACTCTTTCGCTTACTTTTCTTCCTTTTCCGTTGCCTCAAATGTAGCTCCTGTTGCCGGCCCGGGCAATTTGCTCAGGTCAACATCCGGATCGTTTACATCGCTGATACTGTGAATGTCCATCAACAGTTTTGGCTTTCTTCCCATCACGTTGGCGATGGTTTCCTGCGGCCTGGTGGCTCCTACATAATGATTTGCGGAAATCACCGAATGTCGACTTACTTTCATGGGTCCTTCAATGACCCAGTCACTTAATTTTTTCTTTTCAAAACGGCAGGTATTACAGATCCAGCCCGGCTTGCCATCATAGCTTTGCACTTCACCCCATTGATCCTTCCTGGCCGTGACCCGCAGCACTTCATCACCACGGTTCCACATCGTCACTTTACCGCAACAGGTTGGGCAATCACGATGCGCATCTACTGGTTTGGTAAACCACACGCGGTTTTTGAAGCGGAAGGTACGATCGGTCAATGCTCCCACGGGGCATACATCGATCATATTGCCGCTAAAATCATTATCGATCGCTTTGGAAATATAAGTTGATATCTCGGAGTGATCTCCACGATCAAGTACGCCATGTACACGATTATTGGTAAGCTGGTTGGCTACATACACACAGCGATAACACAGTATGCAGCGTGTCATGTGCAGTTGAATATAGGGTCCTATATCCTCGAGTTCAAAAATCCTTTTAGAGAATTCGAAACGTGTGCCTTCCTTACCATGCTCGTAGCTAAGATCCTGCAGGTGGCATTCGCCCGCCTGGTCGCAGATAGGGCAATCAAGAGGATGATTGATCAGCAGGAATTCGACGACACCGTTGCGCGCATCCAACACCCGCTCGCTTGTGATATTTTTCACGATCATTCCATCCATAACCGTTGTCCGGCAGCTGGCCACCAGTTTGGGCATCGGCCGCGGATCGGCTGTTGAGCCGGCTGCCACTTCTACCAGGCAGGTACGGCATTTACCACCACTGCCCTGCAACTTGCTGTAAAAGCACATCGCGGGGGGTGCCACATCGCCACCGATCTGCCGGGCTGCCATCAGGATGGTCGTCCCCGGCTCCACTTCGACGGTGATGTTGTCAATGGTTACTTTAAATAATTTTGGTGCTTCAGACATTCCTCAATTCATTTATTACTACCTGGTAATTTCTTAATCTCAACCTCAACCTTAATCTCAACCTCAACCTTAATCTTAACCTCTAAACGGGCGCCTCCACCTCCAGCGGATCAGCATAATGCGCCAGCCCATAATTTCTTTTGGTGCATTCATCGGGATTCAGCACATGCCATTCAAACTCGTCGCGGAAATGGCGGATCGCCGCGGCCACCGGCCATGCTGCCGCATCACCAAGCGGACAAATCGTGTTTCCTTCGATCTTCCGCTGAATATCCCAAAGCAGGTCGATATCACTTAATTTACCCTGCCCTTTATCAAGACGCAGTAAAAGTTTTTCCATCCAACCCGTGCCTTCACGACAGGGTGAGCATTGGCCACAGCTTTCGTGGCGATAAAAACGGGCGAGTGTGTATGTATGTTTCACCACGCACTGGTCTTCGTCCAGGACGATGAATCCGCCGGAGCCCATCATGGAGCCGGTTGCAAAACCGCCATCGCTGAGGCTTTCGTAGTTCATCATGCGGGTAGCCCCTTTCGCTGTCTTCAATAAAAGATTTGCCGGGAGGATAGGTACGGAAGAACCGCCGGGTATACAGGCTTTCAGGCGTTTGCCATTTTTTATACCGCCACACCATTCATCGCTGTAGATAAACTCTTCCACCGAAATGGTCATGTCTATTTCGTAAACGCCGGGTTTATTGATGTTACCACAGGCTGATATCAGCTTTGTTCCTGTTGATTTACCCACCCCGATCTTCGCATATTCATCACCACCTTCATTGATGATCGGTACTACCGCAGCGATGGTTTCAACATTATTTACTACCGTAGGGCAGTCCCACAAACCTTTTACCGCAGGGAATGGAGGTTTGATGCGCGGGTTTCCACGCTTGCCTTCCAAAGATTCCAGCAGCGCTGTTTCTTCACCACAGATATAAGCACCGGCGCCACGTTGTACATATATCTCGCAGTCGAAACCGGAGTTCTGGATATTCTTACCCAGCCATCCATTATTCTTCGCTTCAGCAATGGCCTGTTCGAGAATATCGACGATCCAGGCATATTCACCGCGGATATAGATATAGGAACGATTGCTGCCGAGAGCAATAGAAGAGATGATCATTCCTTCGATCAACAGGTGAGGAATGAATTCCATCAGGTACCTGTCTTTGAAAGTACCCGGCTCGGATTCATCGGCATTGACCACCAGGTAACGGGGCACACCTTCTGGTTTTGCCAGGAAACTCCATTTCATTCCCGTCGGGAATCCGGCGCCGCCACGTCCTCTAAGGCCGCTTTTCTTTACCTCTTCGGTAATATCAGCGGGAGCCATTTTCAGCGCTTTCTCCACACCACGGTATCCGCCTTCGCGACGGTACACATCATAATACCTGATGTTTTCGACATGCGCTTTTTCTAATAATAATTTTCTTCCCATCTTAATATAAGCCTGACCAGGGTCCGGCTATTATTCGTTTAATTCAATTTCGTGCTTTGACGTGCCAGCAACTGCCAGCCTTTTTTTTCTTTTACCCAAAGCTGCAACATGTGCAGTTTGATGGCAAATTCATTTTCACCAGCTTTCCCTGCCACTTCCGCATTTGTTCTAACCACCGCCTTTTTCTTATCGATCGAAACGATCTCAATACTTGTGGTATTGATTTTTTTATACTCCAGTTTGCCACTTGCAAAATCCGCCCATACCTCGGGCTTTGTTTGCACCCAGCCGTTGGAATGTCCAAAACTGAGTTCTTTATTCAAGAGCATACTCAACACCAGGCTGTCTCTTGCAACCAGGGCTTTATCAAGCTGAAGCAGACTGCTTTTCAAATTCAGGCTGTCTGCCTGTGCAATGCTGGTTCCACTTATAAATAGTAATAGTATAAAAAGAACTACGCGCATCTATTTGTCCTTCTGTTCTAAGTCATGATTAAACATCCAGCCGATACCAAATTTATCCGTCAGCATTCCAAACCGGGCACCCCAGAATGTATCCTGCAAAGGCATGGTGATCTGTGCTCCTTCTGATAAAGCTGCGAAGGTATTATCAATATCAGCCAGGTTTAGGAAGTTCAACGAAAGACTTAGATTGCTACCGGAACTAACTTCCTGGCCCGGCATCGTATCCGAAACCATGAATTTCAGTTCCCCGGCCTGGAAGCTGGCATGCATCACTTTGTCCTTGTGGGTTTCCGGTGTTTGATCGCCCATGGGAGAGTCGCCAAAACTTTGCTGAAATAATACTTTCCCTCCGAAGGCTTTCTCATAAAACGCCAGTGCTTCAGCCGCGTTGCCATTGAAATTGAGGTAAGGTACAATTGCTTCCATGAATGAAATTTTACAGTTAATTATTAGCCGCGGCGTTTCTACGGCACTCTTCGATCACCTGGTCCACTTTTTCCTTTGTCAGATGTTCTTTGTAATGTTTCCCCAATTGCATCATCGGCGCGTAACCACAGGCACCCAGGCATTCCACTGTTTTCAGGGTAAACATTCCATCGCTTGTTGTCTGGCCAGGTTTGATCCCCAGCTTTTCACCGATATACGACACAATATCATCGCTGCCATTGATCATACAGGGACCAGTCTGGCAAACTTCAAACATATACCGCCCGACGGGTTTGAGGTTAAACATACTATAGAAACTGGCTACCTCATACACTTCTATAGGCGTAAGATTCAGCAATGACGCCACATAGTCCATTACCGGCACATCGAGCCAGCCGCCAAACTCCTGCTGCGCCAGGTGCAATACCGGTATCAACGCGCTTTTCTGTTTACCCTCTGGATAACGGGCAACAATGCGCTGCACTTCCTGTAGTTTCTCCTCTGAAAAATTCATATTCTGCGATGTGGGCTTCAAATAATTTGAAATTACACTTCCAATTTCTCACTCATTTCTCGTTCAAATCATTCATCCCCTTTTTATATTTTATACAATCAGGTCAATTTTCACATCTCCACATTTCCACATTTTCAAATTTTCAAATCCTCAAATTTTCAAATTCGGCGCATTTTCACATCCCCACATTATCACATTTTCACATTCTCCTCCCTCATTTTCAAATTTTCAAATCCTCAAATTTTCAAATTTTCCTACGCGTCCATCTCCCCCGCGATCAAATTCAACGACGACATCACGATGATCGCGTCGCTTAGCATCGCTCCCTTCGTCAGTTCCTCATAGGCCTGGTAATAGATAAAACAGGGCCTGCGGAAATGAAGACGATAAGGTGTTCTGCCGCCATCACTGATAAAATAAAATCCGAGTTCACCATTGGCTCCTTCCACAGCATTATAAACCTCGCCCGCGGGCATGTTTATTTCACCCATGATGATCTTGAAATGCCAGATCAGCGCTTCCATTTTTGTATACACATCCTGTTTAGGAGGCAGGTAGTACTCGGGTACATCGGCATGATATATATCCGCATCTGCACCTTTAAACTCCTGTACCTTCTGGAACGCATCTTTTATGATCCGCAGCGACTGCCACATCTCCTGGTTGCGTACCAGGAAACGGTCATAACAGTCACCGGTGGTACCTACGGGAATATCGAATTCAAAATCTTCGTAGCTGCTGTAGGGCGAATGAATACGTACATCGTAATCGACGCCTGCCGCACGCAGGTTGGGACCGGTGAACCCATAGTTCAATGCCCGTTCCGCGCTGATAGGACCCGCACCAATGGTACGATCCATAAAAATGCGGTTGCGTGTAAACAGGTTTTCAAACTCTGTCAGCACCGCAGGATACTCGTCGAGGAATTTCTGGATCTTTTGAAATGCTATATCGTTGAAATTTCTTTCGAAACCGCCGATACGACCAATATTGGTTGTCAGTCGCGAACCGCAGATCTCCTCGTATATCTCGTAGATCAGCTCGCGGTATTGCATCACATAAAGGAAACCGGTGTAAGCGCCGCTATCCACACCCACGATGGAATTGCAGATCAGGTGATCCGAAATACGGGCCAGTTCCATAATAATAATACGGAGGTAGTCGACCCGCTTTGGTGTTTTCACACCCAGTAGTTTCTCACAGGTAAGATGCCAGCCCATATTGTTGATGGGCGATGAACAGTAGTTGAGCCGGTCGGTGAGTGGCGTGATCTGGTAGAGTGGCCGCCTTTCGGCGATCTTTTCAAAGGCGCGGTGAATATAACCAATGGTTTGTTCGGCTGAAACGATCCTTTCACCATCAAGCTCAAGAATATTCTGCATCACACCATGCGTTGCCGGGTGCGTAGGTCCCAGGTTTAACGTGGTGGTTGTCTTCTCAATACTTCCTTCCGGTAGTTTTATATGCTGCTCCGACATGACCTGATTTGAAATTTAAATAATGTCTTCTCCCACATTTTTCTTCTCCGCCTCGATAATGGTTCCATGATCTGTCTTCTCCGTTCCAAACCCGATGGTGCCTCCCCTGCCAAACATCTCATCATCCTTATCTACCCGGCTCTGGTCTTCGAGTGGATAGTGCTTCCGTAAGGGGAAATAATCCATTTCATCCACATTCAAAATCCGTTTCAGATTCGGGTGACCCACGAAATTGATCCCGTAAAAATCATAAGTCTCCCGCTCCATCCAGTTGGCGGATGAAAAAAGACCAGTTGCCGTATATATATCCGGCTTATCCATCGTGGTAAAAACCTTGAAACGGATACGAACATTATCTTCCAGGTTGTGCAGGTGATAAACAACAGCCAGTTCCTTTTCCTGCTGACCCTGGTAATGCACGCCGCAGAGATCGGTAAGAAACCTGAACTTCAATTCTTCATCATCGTATAAAAAATTCAGCACTTTCAGGTTGAGCTCTTTTGGCGCTTCAAAGCTGAGCATACCATAAGATTCTTCAAAGCCCAGCACCTGGTCATTGAATTTTTCAATCAGCTTTTGTTTGATATGTTCGTTCGTGAGAGACATGTTTAATTTGAGAATTGTGAATTTGTGAATTTGATAATGACCTCAGGCCTGCATTTTCAATCATCCATTTTCAAATTTTCCAATTTTATAGTGTTCCGTAATTTTCTAAAAAGCTGAAAGTATAAGACACCCCTAAACTCCATACACCCCATTCTCACATTTTCAAATTTTCAAATCTTCAAATTTTCAAATTACTGTATCCCATAACTCTCCAGCAAAGCCTTATACCTTTCTCCATTCCTTCTGCGCAGGCTTTCTTTTCCAACCAGGTCCTGGATTCTCATCACACCATCGAGGATTGCCTCAGGTCGTGGTGGGCATCCGGGCACATATACATCAACCGGTACTACCTGGTCGATGCCCTGCAGCACACTATAAGTATCGAAAATACCACCGCTGGAGGCGCAGGCGCCTACGGCGATCACCCAGCGGGGTTCGGCCATCTGCAGGTAAACCTGCTTGACCACGGGACCCATCTTTTTAGCGATTGTACCCATCACCATCAGCAGGTCGCATTGACGGGGGGAAAATCCTACCCTTTCACTGCCAAAACGTGCCAGGTCGTAATGCGCACCCATGGTGGCCATGAATTCAATACCACAGCATGATGTTGCAAAAGGCAGGGGCCAGATCGAGTTTTTTCTCGCCAGACCTATTACACTATTTAATGATGTAGCAAAGAAACCCTCTCCCTGGTGTCCTTCCGGCATTTCAGCCAGGCTGATATCCGCAACAAGAGGTTTGTTAGTAATATTATATGAAACCGGACGTGACATAATCAATCCTCCTTCCCCGAAGGGAGTTTGAGATCATTAAAAAATTTTTCAATACAGCAACATTTGCCTGTCTTGAAAAACAACCTGAAAGCAGAACTATTTTGGCTGGAAGGGATCAGTCTTCCCACTTCAGCGCTCCTTTTTTGACGATGTAGATAAATCCACATAAAAAGAAGCTAACAAACATCAATACCGCCCAAAAACCGCTCCAACCCAACTCTCTAAAATTTACCGCATAAGGGTAAAAAAAGATCACTTCCACGTCAAAAAGCACAAATAATATAGCAGTCAGGAAATATTTTATAGCCATGGGCTGACGGGCATCCCCGTGACTTTCAATACCGCTGGCAAAGGTTTGTAATTTATCGGAGGTCTTGCGTTTGGGACCCAGCAGGTGGGTAGCAACCATCAGCGTAACGACCAGGCCAACTACAAAAATGATCTGTATGGCGACCGGCAAATAGGAGCTGGCATCAGAGGCAGTTGGATCTATCTGGAGTAAGTGAATCATATTTTTTTACCCTATCGGCAAAAATAAGACAGCAATATCAATTATCCGAATTAAAAGCAGGCATAAAAAAACAGCCCGGTAAATCCGGGCTGCCTTATAATTTATATTTTTTTCTTATCTCAAAATTTGCGTTCGCTACCGCCCCGAAGAGCTACTACTTCGCTGTGGCGATGACGAGGATCGCTGTTGCTGCCTTGGTGTTACCGACGGACTCGAAAGCTGATCGATATTCTTTTGAATGCTTTCCTGAACCGCTGGGTCTTTGGTAGCAGACTTCATTTTTTTCAGGTAGTCGATGGCTTTGTCTTTATCGCCCTGCTCGAGGAAATAAGTAGCCAGGAAGTAAGACGAGCTGGCGATCTGCCTTGAATACTTCACCGTATCGCGCTGCGCGAAGTCAAACAATTTTTGCGCAGCTGGTAACGCTATACTGTCTTTTTTTACTGTATCGATCAACTGGGCATTGTTGTGCATCCACTCCCATCCAAATTCCTGGTCGGGATATTTTTCTGCAACAATTTTAAAGATATCGTACGACTTAGGATAATCCTGCGACCTGTACTTGGCCAGACCAGCCGCGAAATAATCGTTGATGGTCAGGTTGGGTTTTATCTCCAGGATCAGGTCATGCAATTGAGCTTCGTTGGCATAATCCTTTTTGGCTGCAAAAAATGCAGTGCCTTTCTTCAACAGGTCGATCTTATTTTCCAGCACCGTATCGGCTTTGATACCTTCTTTATAGCTTTCCAATACCACTGCTTCCTGGCCAGGAATAACAGAGTAAGCCGAAGCTTTCATCTGGTAATCCAATGGTGTGAGCTCTTCGGAATTTGCCTTGGCAAAATACTGGTCAACATATTCTTTAGCAGCAGCCGTATCTTTTTTCTGAAGATAGCTGTCTGCGATCAGTTTGTAGACGCGAGCCCGGGCATTAGGTCCTACCTGCGCAATGATATTCTTTGCTCCTGCAATCGCGCCATCGAAATCCTTTTTAGCCCAAAGTGTTTGTACACGGATATAATCGTTTTCCGGATCGGGATCTGAACTGGATATAAATTTCTGGGCAAATTGTTCAGCGGTTGCGAAATCAAGCCTCATCAATTTGTGATAGTACAGGTCATAATAGGCCGGTGCATATCTTGGATCTTTTTCCACCGCATCGTTCAGGTATTTTTCATAAAGATCCCAGTTACGCTGTGAGTTGAACAACTGTGCCATGCGATAATAGGCTGGAGCAAAATTTGGGTCAACCTGGGTAGCCTTTGTATAGCTTTGAAATGCCTGGCCACCTGCTTCACCGGGTTTTGCTTTCCTATATGCATTACCAAGGTTCAACAGGATATCCGGATTCTTAGCATCCCTTTGGGCGGCTATCTCCAGTTTTTCCACGGCATAATTAATATCACCGCCTTTTTTCTCCTTGGCATTATAAGTTTCAGTGATCGCCCTTCCCACTGCATTCAGGATATTGGGGTCATCACCCTTCCTGCCTCTCGACATGGTGATCGCAGCTTCAAAACGCTGGCGTGCTTCACTCATCTTATTTTCCATCAGCTCCACATGACCCATACCCACGATAACCAGCGGTGCGTTGGCACTGCTCAACAAGGCTTTGCTATATACATTTTTGGCTTCGGTGGTATCACCCATTTCAATATGAGTCTGCCCCAGCCAGTATATCGCTTCAATATTATTCGGATTTGAAGCCAGTAACTTTTCAAAAGTAGCTTTGGCACTCTTATACCGTTCAGCATACAGGTCCTTCACACCATCTTTGATCGATTGTGCCTGCAACACACTTATTGCAAAAAGGCCGGCTACTAAAAAACCAATAGATATTTTCTTCATTTTTCTTTCACTTTTTAAGAGTTGTAAATATAACTACTTTGTTTTATTCCCTTACCCTTACCGGCCTTACTCTAAAATCTTTTTGTGCCGGCATCAGGTAAGCCCTTTTAAATATTAATTGTCCTCGCTCTCCACTCATAAAATCCGCAAATCCTTTTCCCAGGCCCTTGTGGTTCTCTTTCAAGATATATACCAAATCACGGATCATCGGGTACCGGCGCAAATAAATATTGGCCTGTACAGGTAAAACATACATTCCCGGCATGTCCGTGCTTTCCAGATGCGCCATTTTCACCTTCCTCAAAAAACTTACCTGCTGTACATCCTCGCGATTACCAATCCAGCTGACGCCTATAAAGCCTATAGTATTTGGATTTTTAGAGACATAATCGATCACCCCTTCGCTAGACCTGGCCGCAACAGCCGTGGGCGTGATCGGTTCGGTTTTCAATACAGAATCGACGATGAAACGTACCGTACTGGTTGCCTGCACCCCGTCAAAAACCGGGATTAATTCTTTCTTAAATTTCCCGGTGAGTATCTCCCTGATCTCTTCCATCGAGAAAAGTGAGTCCTCAGCACCTGTATTCACGATCACAGCAACCGCATCCCTTGCTACCACCATCTTCTTTGGCGCGATACGAAAAGAGTCGACAATAAAATTCCTTTCATTCTCACTATATCCCCTTGTCGCAATGATCATACGTACACTGTCAACGATCATATCCTTCAAACACTCAGCTTCAGGTTTATAATCCACTACAATCTCTGTTCCGGGGCGATTTGCCTCATATACTTTGACGTGTTCATCTATGATAGGTTTAAACGACTCATCGGCACTTACATAAATCTTTCCCCTATAGGCTGAATCGAGTAGTTCCTCTTCTTTTTCCTTATATGACTTACAACTCCATACACCTGCCAGAAGCAGGGATATCACGACAACGATTATTGAATATCTAAAGACTTTCATCAATTACACTCCTTTGTTAAATCTGTCAGCAAACACCCAGGCTATCTAAAATAATTTTTTTTGTACCCACGGTACACACGCCAGGCTCCATACATAATACAAATGCCGCCGAAAATCTTATCGATATCATTTGGTGGGAAATTTTCGTTGAACTCCAGTTTAAACCTTTCTCTTAACAGGAAAAATATACCGGCAATGATGATCAAAACACCGATCGAATAATCCATCAGCGCTTTACGTATCGCAATCTGTTTTCTTTTCTGTTTTTCGTATTCCTCCAGCATAGATTTCCTTTTTCAAATCGGGCAAATTATTACATTTTGTGAATATCCCTCTACAATTGTCAGGTTTCTGTCATAATAATGACAACAAATATACCCACTCTATTTATCGATTGTTGCCCGAAAAAAAGATGCCTCAATGTGCAGAATCCATAAAGCGCACCCAACTATTAACAGTTTGTCGCACAATGCTGTAAAACAGAATATCTTTGCGCCATGAAAATCTTAATGGTTTGTTTGGGGAACATTTGCCGCAGTCCGCTCGCAGAGGGCATTTTACGGCATAAAGCCAGCGATTCGGGTCTGAACTGGACCGTGGAAAGTGCGGGCACCAATAGTTACCATATTGGAGAGCCTCCGCACCCGCTTTCTCAAAAAGTGGCCAAACTCAACGGCATCGATATCTGTGAACAGCGGGCCAGACGATTTGTTGCCGAAGATTTTGAGATGTATGATAGAATTTATGCACTTGCCAACGACGTACTAGATGATATCCGCCGGATCGCAAAGAAAAATTTCGATCCTTCAAAAGCCGACCTTCTCATGAATGAAATTTATCCAGGTCAGAACCTGGATGTACCGGATCCATGGTATGGTCCTGAGCCTGGATATCACGAGGTCTATAATATGATCGACGAAGTTTGCAATACCATTATAAAAAAATACGCACCCCATTCCCAGCCCGATCCCGATCGCTATCGGGATCGGTTTTAAACTCTCAAACAGCGCTAATGGCAAAACCATCATTGCCCCAGGGCACCAGGGATTTCGGACCCGATGTTGTTCGCAAACGGAATTATATTCTCAACACGATCAAAGAAGAATTTGAACGCTGGGGCTATCAGCCGCTGGAAACTCCTGCCATGGAGAACCTGGATACTTTAATGGGCAAATATGGCGAAGAAGGCGACAAACTAATTTTCAAGATCCTCAACAATGGGCTGAGTGATCCGAAAAATATCGACAAGGCAAAGGCGGCGTTTGAAAATGTATTGCAGGGTCGTAATGATAAAAACCTTACCGAACGTGCGTTAAAGTACGATCTGACCATTCCATTCGCCCGCTATGTTGCGATGAATCATGGTCAACTGGCGCTTCCCTTTAAGCGATACCAGGTTCAACCAGTGTGGCGTGCAGATCGCCCGCAAAGAGGCCGATACCGCGAATTTTACCAATGCGATGCCGATGTAGTGGGTAGTCAGTCATTGCTGAATGAAGTAGAGCTTGTTCATATTTACGCAGGTGTTTTCAAAAAACTTGGAATACCTGTAGTAATAAAGATAAACAGTCGCAAACTACTCGCCGCACTGGCCGAGCAGGCAGGCAGCGCGGATAAATTCACTGATATTACCATTGCCATCGATAAGCTCGATAAAATTGGTCCCGAAAAAGTAAAGGAGGAATTGTTGCAACGCGGACTACAGGAACCACAGGTGGCGCTGATCTTACAATACTTAAATATCAGTGGGAACAACTCCGAGAGACTGGGACACATAAAAGAAATAGTGGGCCAGAATGCCCTGGCGCAAAAAGGTATCGAAGAAATCGAATACATTCTTACATACTGTAGTAATGAAATACCGGTAAGTATTGATTTTACACTGGCGCGTGGCCTTAATTATTACACCGGTATCATCTTCGAGGTAAAAGCTGAAAGCGTGCAGATGGGAAGCATTGGCGGCGGCGGCCGATACGATGACCTTACCGGTTTATTTGGTGTGCCCAATGTGCCTGGTGTGGGTATTTCATTTGGCGTTGACCGGATCTATGATGTGATGGAAGAATTAAAACTTTTTCCCGGGGAAGTGCATACCGGCACGCAGGTTTTGTTTTTCAACCTTGGAGATAATCAAAACAAAATCGCGTTTGAACTGGCGCAGCAGTTGAGAGCAAGAAACATACGCTGCGAACTTTTTCCTGACACGGTTAAAAAAGAAAAACAGTTTAAGTATGCCGATAAAAAGAATATCAGTTTCGCGGTGATTGATCTTGATGCGGATCGCTGTAATGTGAAAAACCTAAAAACCGGTGAACAGCTGAGCTTCTCGGTAGCCGAATTCTTGAACTATAAATTTCAGGCTGACTCCATATAATAAGCAGAGCAGATAATTTCCCTTTTACTTAGTCTTTGGATTCCCAGGTTATAACTGCCGGAAATGATGTTCCATATGCGCTACATAGTCCGCGATGATCCAGCCCAGTGTTTTCAATTCCCCGTTATCGTAATTCGGATCTACTTTGTAACTGAGTTTTTCCGGGGGAATATTTTTTGCGACATAAAGTATTTGCTGATTCAAAGATTTCCAAAGCCCCAGTAGATGTTCCAGGGGTAGATCCTGGTAGTGATTTACTTTCACCAGATCATCCTGTTGATAGGAAACAACATGGTATGGCTGGGGAAGAAATTGTATTTCGGTAAACCTTTTCAGGTTATTGATAGCTGAATCGACCAGGTGACCCAGAATCTCCTGCCGCGACCATTTACCCGGCGCGGGTCTTTGTAAAAGTTGTTCGCTTGAAAACTTCGCAAAAAGTCCGGCTGTGTGCTGGATATGCGACTCAAGCCGACTAAGAGCAGCGTCGAGATTGTCATCATTTTTTACGAATCCGGCTTCCTGCCAGCCAGGTTGGTCATTGAGGTCATTCTTCAAGATCATAATTCAAAATTAATGACAGGCTTCCGCGGCGTATTGACAAGGGCATACTAGTCATCAGCCTTTCGCCCATCCAGTATCATATCACCGATTACAACGTACACGCCACTCACTTTACCACTCTCATCTCTTTTAAAGGTCGCCTTCCCGGTATACGCCACTACTTCAAACACGTCCTTTTCTAATTGCTTCAGTTCGGAACTGCCTTGCTCAGAACTGGCATAAAGCAATCCGCTCTCAATGGTAACATTAATTTCATTTACGGCACTTCCGTCGGGAAATACATACCTGCCCGTGTATTCCTTCAACGCTACTGAATCAGTTGCAGGTCCCTGGTGCGCAAAGCTGATAATTGTAGCGGCGATCGCTAAGAAGGATAACATAAGTTTTCTCATATAGTTGGTTTTGTTTTTTAAAACAGGAAAAATTGCTAACGCTGCGTTTCCTAAATATACATTTTAATCAAGTCCCTCGAATATGATAGTTGCACCCTGACCCACCCCCACACACATGGTAGCGAGGCCATATTTAATTTTTCTTCTTTTCATTTCATGTAATAACGTCGTGGAAATGCGCACGCCACTGCAACCCAGCGGATGACCGATCGCGATCGCACCACCATTAACATTGACTTTTTCGGGATCCAGTTCCAGTTCTCGGATACAGGCAATAGATTGCGAAGCAAAAGCCTCATTAAGTTCTACAAGACCGATATCTTCTATTTTCAAACCAGCTCTTTCCAACGCTTTGCGTGTAGCCGGAACAGGACCGATACCCATGATCGCCGGGTCAACACCAGCGACCGCCATGGATACGACGCGGGCTATGGGCTGGAATTCAAAATCCTTTATCGCGCTTTCATCCGCGAGTAGCATGGCCGCAGCTCCATCATTGATCCCTGATGAATTACCCGCTGTCACGGTGCCATCTTTTACAAAGGCAGGTTTTAGTGAAGCCAGTTTCTCCAGTGATGTTTTCCTGGGATGCTCATCGTCCACCATCCAGCTGATCAAACCATCTTTATTGAATTCAACGGCAGCAATTTCGTCCTCCCATCTTTTTGCTTCTTTGGCTGCGAAATATTTTTCCTGCGAGCGCAGGGCAAAGAGATCCTGGTCTTCTCTCGATATTTTCCATTGCGTGGCTACATTCTCCGCCGTTTCACCCATGCTAAAGGGTTTGTACATCGCAGACAGGTTCTTGTTCACAAACCGCCAGCCGATGGTCGTATCATAAACCTCGGGAGTACGGGAGAATGGTGTGGCCTGTTTCGCCATAACAAATGGCGCTCTTGTCATACTTTCCACTCCGGATGCGATGATGAGACGCGCATCGCCACAGGTCACCTGTCGCGAAGCGTCCATGATCGCCTGTAGTCCCGAAGCGCAGAGCCTGTTGACCGTATTTCCCGCCACCGCTACGGGTAGCCCCGCAAGCAATGCGGCCATCCGGGCGACATTGCGATTGTCCTCACCTGCCTGGTTGGCGGCCCCGGCAATCACTTCCTCTACTTCATGAACATCGGCCGTTTCATTTCTACGTAATAGGGCAACTAGTGTATTCGCCAAAAGATCATCGGGACGAACGCCGGACAACTGACCACCATATTTACCAACCGGTGTTCTAACCGAATCAATTACATATACTGACTTCATAATGCAAATTAATGCCTTAACATAGTTCTTCTGACTGTAATGAACAAAATTGTTTAACCTCACACTTAACCTCAACCTCAACCTCAACCTTAATCTCAACCTTAACCTTACCGTATCTTTGCAGGATGTTAAAAACGCGTCAGCCAAATATTCGTCACTTAAGCCTCAGCGACCTCGAAGAGTATTTTGCCTCATTCGGGGAGAAGAAGTTTAGGGCCAGGCAGGTGTACGACTGGTTGTGGCTGAAGCCCGTACGCAGTTTCGCGGAGATGACCAATATTTCCAAAGAACTGCGCCAACGCCTGACTGAGGAATTTAGTTTTCCATCGCTACAGATCGATCATATTCAACACTCACAGGATGGTACTTTTAAACTGCGTTTCAAAACCTTTGACGGACATTTTGTAGAAGGTGTGCTGATTCCCACGGTATCGGGTCGGTATACTGCCTGCGTGTCCTCGCAAATCGGGTGCAGCCTGAGTTGCAAATTTTGCGCAACCGGCTATATGGAACGCAAGCGCAACCTGGAATTTGATGAGATCTACGATGAAGTAGCATTGCTGAACCAGCTCTGCGAAAAAGAATACGGTCGCAAACTGAGCAATATCGTGTACATGGGCATGGGTGAGCCCTTGCTTAATTATAAAAATGTACTCCGGTCAATCGAACGTATCACCGCTGAAGACGGACTTGCGATGAGTCCCAAAAGAATTACGGTGTCCACTGCCGGTGTCGCCAAAATGATCCGGCAACTGGGTGATGATAAAGTAAAATTCAAACTCGCATTATCACTGCATGCGGCAAATGATCAGAAAAGACATGAGATCATGCCGATCAATGACACCAACAATATCAAATCCCTGGTGGATGCCCTGAATCATTTCTATCGCGAAACAAAAAACGAAATCACGTTTGAGTACATCCTTTTTAAAGATTTTAACGATTCATTGAAAGATGCGGATGAACTGATAAAACTCTATCGCCAGGTTCCCGCCGACCTGGTCAACCTGATCGAATACAACCCCATAGATGCGGCTAGTTTTGAAAAGCCTGCCGAAGAAAAAGTGGATGCCTTTATGTACTATCTCGGCAAACATAATGTCAATGTTCGCCTGCGTCGCAGTCGTGGTAAAGATATTGATGCTGCCTGCGGCCAGCTTGCCAATAAAGACAACTAATTCCTTATCATTAAATCGGTCGTAACCCGGTAGACTACCATTTATCCCTGAAAACCACCATATACGAACAATTTCTTACTTTGGTTTAAACCTCGGCTTCCGTTTGCAGTCTATGAGCTGTAAATATCTTTTAACAAACTACGCCGGAAGTTGTAGCCATCAGCCGGCATCTAAAAACAAAAAAAGAAAAGAAATGAAGAGAATACTTTTAACTGTTATGGCCGCCGCTGTGTTTACCACTGCCATGCAGGCCCAGGAATCAAAGGGTCGCGAACCCGGCAAACATCGTAAAATGGAAAGGCATTATCGCGGGGGTCATGATTTCAAATCCCTCAATCTTTCCGACGATCAGAAAGCAAAGCTTAAAGCATTACACGAAGAAAACCGTAAGCAAATGGCCGAGCTCAGAAAAAATGAAAACATCACTGTAAAAGAGTGGAAAGAAAAAATGCAGGCCCAGCGCAAGGATCACCAGGCAAAATTTCAAAGTCTGCTGACTGCCGATCAAAAAGCACAGTTTGAAAAAGCCAGGTCTGAGCGTAAAGCTAAAATGCAGGAAAGATCAAAAGCCAGGGGCGAAAGAATGAAAGCCAGCCTGGGTCTTACCGATGAGCAATCTGCCAAATTGAAAAGCAACCGCGAAGCGATGGCAGGTAAAATGAAAGCCATCAGGGAAGACAAAGCCCTTAGTGCAGAAGCGAAAAAAACGCAAATGATGGAGTTGAGAAAGCAACAACAGGAAGAAATGAAATCGATTCTTACTGAAGAGCAGCTCCAAAAGATGAAGGAACAGCGTAAGCAACGTCCTTCCCGTAAAAAGATCTAAGATCAGGCAGCTGAATAGCTCAGCGCCACATGAAACCATAATGAGGCCCTCTCAAAGAACCCGATTCTAGCCGGTCCGCAGGACTATCCTGGCGAAAACTGGAAGTCGAAGCAAAAACGATACTTCCCGCCTCCCCGCCTTACCGGCAATCAAAAAAAGAATCATGTATTGAGAAGGCCTCATTTCTTATGTGAATCCTGCTCCCAATTAGGAGTACAACAG